>JAQGJO010000340.1 GCA_028290595.1 Hyphomicrobiales bacterium
ACCAGGTGATCGCCGGCGAATACGCCATCGGCTTGCAGATTTTCAATCATCACACGATCATCAGCGCCAAACAGGGCGCGCCGTCGGACTGGATTGCCATGGACCCTGCCATGGCGGTCTTCTCCGTCGCCGGCGTCACCCAGGGGGCGCCCCACCCCAATGCCGGCAAACTGCTGGTCGATTTCCTGGCATCCCCCGAAGGACAGGTGATTTTCCGCGATGCCGGCTATATCCCCGTCGATCCGGACGTGCCGCCGACCGACCCCAGGCTGAGGCCTGACGGCAAGACGTTCCGGGCGGTTTTCGCCACGCCGGAGGAGCTCGACGCCGCCATTCCCAAATGGGCGAAAATCTACGATCAGGTCTTCCGCTAGGACACCATTGATCCGGGCGGCAAGCGCTGCCATACCATGGCTATAATCAGCGGCGCCGGGAGCGCCCTCGCAAGACACGGATTACGAAAGGCAAGGACATGGAAGCGAACATCGCTGGAGCCGGCCATAACAGCGTCAACGACGGCAAGGAAGAAGTCGTCTGGGAGCGCTGGACCAAGAAGCGCGTCTTCGTACGCGCGCTCGAGGGCACTTATGGCGAGCTGGTGCGCGAACTGTTCACCCAGCCGCGCGTCTATCCGACCCGCGATCACAAGTGGAAGGGCGGCCCCGGCCACTACGGCAAGAAAATCATCAATCCCCAGGCCGTGAAGGTGGCGCAGTCCATCGAAACGCATATCGAAGTGTTTTCGCCCGGCGGCTACGGACAAAAACACGGCCACATGAATAGCGCCGTCTTCTTCGTCCTCAAAGGCAAGGGCCATGACGTGCACGACGGCCGCCGCATGGATTGGGAAGCCGGCGACGCCCTGATTGTCGAAAACGCCTGTGTGCATCAGCACTTTTCCGACGATCACGATGATGAGTGCATCACGCTGGTTATGAAAGCGAAGCCGCTCTTCCTGTTCATGCACATGCTGTTTCAGAAAGTGTCGGAGTTTCCGCCGAAGGAAGGCACCGCGAAGCAATTGGCCTATTCGCCGCCGGAAGACCTTTGAAGCGACAACCGACGGCGGCTGAGTATTGTCATCCCCGACGCCCGCGCAGCGGGTGAGCGGGCATCCAGGAGCAAGAGCCGCCACCTTGGCCCGTCACGTTGCCTCTGGATTCCCGCTCTGCGCTTCGCTTGGCGGGAATGACACCGAGATTGAAGCAAAAATAATATAACGGGAGGGAACCGATGATCGACAAGCACACCGCGACGCATTCGCGGCCGTACATGATTGGCGACATCAAGCTGACCGCCGTCAGCGACGGCGTGTTTCAGACCACTATCGACACGGCGATCAATGTCGACAGGGCGGTTTCCCAGAAAATGTCGGGCCTGACCTTGGACGATCCCGTCTATCTGTCGGTCAATGCCTTCCTGCTCGAACGCGGCCCGATGCGCGCCCTCATCGATGCTGGATCAGGCAATACGATGGGACCTGCACTGGGGAAACTGCCGGAAAACCTGCGCAACCTCGGCATCGATCCGCAAACCATCACGCACATTCTGCTGACCCATATTCATCCCGATCATTCCAACGGCCTCGTCGACGGCGACGACAAACCGTATTTTCCCAATGCGGAATTGATCGTTCATGAGAAGGAAGCGGCGTTCTTCGTCGATCGCGATCCGTCGCAGGGCGAGACCGAACGCACCCGCAAAAATATCGCGCGCGCCGTCACCACCATCGGCCCCTACAAGAAATCCATGCGGCGCGTGCAGGACGGCGAAGCCCTGCCGGGCATTTCCGCCATCAATGCTCCTGGTCACACGCCGGGCCACACCTCATGGGTGGTCCAGTCAGGCAAGGATTGCGTGATGATGTTTGGCGACATCATTCACATGCATTTCCTGCAGCTCAAAAATCCGGACATCGCCTTTGTCTTCGATGTCGACCCGCAGCAGGCCATCATCTCGCGCAAGCGCATCCTCGACATGGCGGCGGCCGATCATATCCGCGTCGCCGGCGCGCATCTGGACTTTCCGGGCCTCAATTCCGTCAGCCGCAACGGCGACAGCTACGAACTGCATCCCGATCTGTGAAGTCGCCTTTCACGCCTCCCTCGTCCTTCGAGACGCCTGCTGCGCTGGCTACTCAGGATGAGGGCTTGGGAAGCTCAGAATCGGAAAATACCTGCGGCACAGGCTTCTATTATCCCAAAAGCCCTCATCCTGAGGAGCGCCTGAAAGGCGCGTCTCGAAGGACGGGGGCGTCAGCCTCGCCGCTGAATTTCTCAACGCAAGACCACAGCCAATGACACAGCACCAAGACCTTCAAGCGAGGCTTCCAGCTTTGCCGCACGGTTGAGCGCGACCGGCACGTTGAGCGTGCCCGTGGTGATGAACTGCCCGGCCTTCAGCCCGCCGAGCAGGTCGCATTGCGCCGAGGCCCAGGCGACGACAGGCACGAGCGGGTCGCCTTCGGAATGCCCGCCCAGCCGATCGTTGGTAACCTCGCCATCAACACTCAGGCGGCAGCGGACCTGCGACAGATCGATCGCCGCAAACATTTTGGTGCCGCCGCCGACCACATAGGCCCCGTTGTTGAAATTATCGGCCAGCCGCGCGGCGAACGGCGCATCGTCGACATTGTTGAACCGGGTAGCGACCAGTTCGATGCCGACGAAAACCTCGCCGATGGCGTCGAGCAGATCCTGGCGCGTATAGGGCTTGCCGTGCCGCGGCGGCAGATCGCGCGCCAGGCGCACCGCCAGTTCGGCCTCGATCTTCACGCCGCCGATGTCGGGCCACAGACCATAGGTCGCACCGCTCGTCATCAGATCGGAGGCGAGGATCGGTGCGCCAAAGGCGCCGCCGCCGGGAATGAGCCCGACCTTCCAGCCCGCCGGAATCGTCCCCAGCGCGCCCGCAACCTCGGCCTGGATGGCATAGGCGGCGGCATTGTCCACCGGCAAAAGCGACGGCTCGTAAACCGCCTGTCGCCTCGCTTTGCGGGCAGTCACGAGGCAATCTGCGAGCGGAGACAGGGTGGACATGGAATTTCCTGTAATATTGGCATGTTAGCGGCGCACAGCGACGCACAGTAAACCGCGGGGGCGGCCAGTCAATTTGCCTGTATTCTGACGTTCAGGTGACGTTTGCAGTCGATTGGGAGTTGATCGCAACGCCGAAATCGGGCATATGCCGCTCACATTTGGCTGTGGGCTTGCCCGAGCGCCATTCCGGAAATCACTGGGAATTCGATTATGAAGGTCCGCAACTCACTGAAATCGCTGCGCACGCGCCATCGCGCGAACCAGCTCGTGCGCCGTAAGGGCCGCGTCTACATCATCAACAAGGTGCAGAAGCGCTTTAAAGCCCGTCAGGGCTGATTAGCGACAGATTCTGCCGAGTACCTTGCGAAACCCCGGCGCCCGCGCCGGGGTTCGTTTTTGCATGCTCGCAGGGTCGTGAACGATAAACGTATAGCTGTCTTTGACGACGGCCCGGCAGCGTCCTAGATTTCTTCCCATGCGTTCGTTTTCTCCCGGATTCGGCCTCGCTTTTCTCCTGGCTGCCCTTGTCGCCGTCCCGGCCGCCGCTGGACCGGATGGCCTCATTTCTCTCGTGCAAAGCCGCAGCGAAGTCCCTGCCCCGCGCGGTGGACAGCCGCAAGCCGGCAAGCCCGCCCCCACGGCGCCGGAAACGCCCGACGATCAATTGCGCGGCCGCGACAAGATTCTCGCCGAACTGTTCGACCGACTCGGCAAAGCCGACGATGAGGAAGAAGCCAAAGGCATAGCCGGCGCCATCGAGCGCGTCTGGCTGCAATCAGGCTCCGACACCGCCGATCTCTTGATGAACCGCGCCCTCAACGCCACGCGCCAGCGCGAATTCAAACTCGCCGAGGAATTGCTCGACAAGATCGTTGTCGTCGAACCGGAATGGGCGGAAGCCTGGAACCAGCGCGCCACGGCGCGTTTCCGCGCCGACGACATCAACGGCGCCGTCGCCGATCTCGGCCAGGCGCTTGCCCTGGAACCCCGCCATTTCGGCGCCCTGTCCGGGCTGGGTTATATTCTCTACCGCAGCGGCTTTGACCGCCGGGCGCTCGATGTGATGCGCCGCGCCCTCGTCATAAATCCAAAACAGGACGACGTTCGTAAACTTGTTGAGCAATTGACTCAGAAGTTCGAAGGTCGCGACATCTAGCAGTTCCGGCCAACCCCAATCGAGTTGACCACGCCGCGGTCTAGGCCGTCGGCGTGGCAGCGTTCTGTTGAACCGGTGACATGCGCAAAATGCTTGTTTTTATCCTGCTTCTCGTCGCCGTAGCCCTCGCCGCCTCGGTCCTCTTCACCCAGTGGGAAATGCGCCAGATCGAGGCGCGCTATCCGCCGCAGGGGCAGTTCATCGATGTCGAAGGCGGCCGTATCCACCTCATCGACACCAAACCCGACAAAAACCCGATCGGCACGATTCTGCTGATCCACGGCGCCAGCGGGAATGAGGCCGACATGCGCCTGCCGCTCGCGGCCGGCCTAACGGCCCGCGGCTTTCGCGTCATCAGCGTCGATCGGCCGGGCTACGGCTGGAGCGCACGGCTGGGCAGCGCCGATTCCTCGCCGGCCCGGCAGGCAATACTCATCCGCGCCGCTATCGAAAAAATCGGCGTACACGAAGTGATCGTCGTCGGACACTCGCTGGCGGGCGTCATGGCCATCAATCTGGCGCTCGATCACAGTCCGTTCGCCCGCGGACTGGTGCTGCTCGCGCCTGTCAGCCATCCCTGGCCCGGCGGCATTGCCTTCTACTACACGCTCACGGCAACGCCGGTGATCGGCCCCCTCGTCACCAATACGATCATCATGCCGCTTGGCCTCTACGCGCTCGACACGGCAATCGCCAGCGTCTTCGCGCCGCAACCGACGCCGGACAATTACCGCGAGCGCGCCGGCATTCCTCTCGTCCTGCGTCCCGCAACCTTCCGCGCCAATTCGCAGGACATCGACGTGATCAAGGCGTTCGTCACCCGCGAAGCGCCGCGCTACGGCAACATCACCGTGCCGACGGCGATCGTGACCGGTGACCAGGACACCATCGTCTTCACCCATATTCACAGCTACGGCAGCGCCAGAGATATTCCAGGTGCAACACTGCGCGTGCTGCCAGGCGTCGGCCATTCGCCGCATTGGGCGCAGCCGCAAGCCGTCATCGACACCATCGCCGAGGTCGCAGCGCGCACGCAGGCCCTCGCAGCAGTGAAGTAACCGCCTCAGCTTTCGCTGCTGGTGAAGGCAATGCGTAACATGTTGGTTGCGCCAGGCGTGCGGAACGGCAGGCCGGCGATCACCAGAATGCGGTCGCCCTCTTTGGAAAAGCCTTCGCGATTGGCGAATTTGCAGGCGCGCTTTGACATGTCGTCGACGTCGGCAGCATCGTTGGTGACGATCGCATGCACGCCCCAGACGAGAGACAGGCGGCGCGCCGTATCGGGATTGGGCGTCAACGCAATCACCGGCGGTTTCGGCCGTTCGCGCGCCACGCGCAGCGCGGTCGAACCGGAGAATGTCCAGGCGCAGATGGCCTTGAGATCGAGCGTATCGGCGACATCGCGCGCGGCGCCGGCAATGGCGTCGGCGCCGGTCGGCTCCGGCGCACTGCGCTGCGCGTTGATGATGGAGCGATAGATATCGTCGGCCTCAACCTCGACCGCGATCCGGTTCATCGTCGCCACGGCGTCGATCGGATATTGGCCGGCGGCGCTTTCCGCCGACAGCATGATGGCGTCGGCGCCTTCATAGACGGCCGTCGCCACATCCGAGACTTCGGCGCGGGTCGGCACCGGCGACACGATCATCGATTCCAGCATCTGGGTGGCGACGACGACGGGCTTGCCCAGACGCCGCGCCAGCCGATTCATCCGCTTCTGCAAGCCGGGAACTTTCTCAACCGGCATTTCAACGCCGAGATCGCCGCGCGCCACCATGATCGCATCGGAAATCTCGACGATCTCCTCCAGCCGGGCGATGGCCTGCGGCTTCTCGATCTTTGCCAGCACCAGCGCGCGGCCGGCGGCGATCTTTTTCACTTCGGCGATATCATCCGCCCGCTGCACGAAGGACACCGCGATCCAGTCGACGCCCTCGGCGAGCGCGGCATCGAGATCGGACCGGTCTTTCTCGGTCATCGCCGAAACCGGGATTTCCGTATCCGGCAGGCTGACGCCCTTGCGATTGGAAATCCGGCCCGGGACGTCCACCTCGACAACGGAACGGTCATGCGTCGCCTCGACGACATGTAGGCGAACCTTGCCGTCATCGATCAGCACCGTATGTCCCGGCCGCAAGGCGCGCAGGATTTCGGGATGCGGCAGGCAAACGCGGGACGCATCCCCAGGCGCCTTCTTATTGTCGAAGATGATGCGATCGCCCTTTTTCAGGTCGACGCCGCCATCCTTGAACTCGCCGACCCTGAGCTTCGGACCCTGCAAGTCGACGAGAATGCCGATCGGATGACTATGCTTCTTCTCGAGCGCACGGATGGTGGCGATGCGTTCCCGCATGCCCTCGTGCGTGGCGTGGCTCATATTGATGCGGAACACATCCGCACCCGCCATGAACAATTGCTCGACGACGGCGGGATCCTGCGAGGCAGGCCCGAGGGTGGCGAGAATTTTGACGCGGCGGTGCCGTCTCATCTGTTGACCATTCTATTTCGATTGCGGCTGATTGGCGTCAGTCAATTGAACGGTCCAGTTCTTGGCATCCTTGCCGGTGTCGATTTCGAAAAAGCCGGTGCGGTCGAATCCGCGCACCAGGCAATTCTCGCGTCCCTCGATGCGGAATTCGCGATCGCGCGTGCACATGAAGGCCTTGCCTTTCCATTCGCCGCCGCGCTCATCCATGGCGTAGACATAATAGAACTGGGCGGCGAGCGCGCCGCGCAACAGCACCTCGCAGCCGCCGCTCTTGAGGTTCCACCACCCTTCCGTGACCCAGCCGCTCCCGTCCGTATAAGACAGGGAGACGCTGACCCTGGTGGTCGCATTATTGCAGAGGCGGAAATCGGCCCGGGCTGCGCCGCCAAAAGCGGTCAGGGCGAACAGGATCGCCGCCAGTCTCAGAAGCGAAAAACGGGGTGACAGAACAGTGCGCATCTGGATGAATTGCTCGACGAATCACTTTCAGCCGCATTTCTGCGGTTCAAACATCCTTGTTCCGACCCTTTGCCAGACTGTCAACGCCGAGACATTTGACCACGGAATCAGGAGATAGGTTTCAGAGATACCTTTCGATGAGCATTCCGGCGGCATAATGACATGGAGATGACCCCTTGAATTCTTCCGGCACCGCCGGTCCGCCGGATTGCGACGATTTCACGCCTGTAGAAGTCCTGGCCGGAAAGCCCGACGCCCCGGCCCTGTTTCTCTGCGATCACGCCTCCAATGGCGTGCCGAAGGCCTATGGATCGCTGGGGCTGCCGCCCGAGCAGTTCGCCCGGCATATCGCCTGGGATATCGGCGCCGCCGATGTCACCCGCGCCCTCGCGGCCGAATTCGAGGCGCCGGCCGTTCTGAGCTGTTTTTCGCGGCTCCTGATCGATCCCAATCGCGGCGCCGACGACCCTACCCTGGTGATGCGCATTTCCGACGGCGCCCTTATTCCGACCAACGCCCATATCGACGACAAGGAGATCGCCCGCCGCACCGAACGTTACTGGCGGCCTTATCGCGATGCCGTCGCGACACAGCTCGACAAAATGACGACCGAAGGACCGCCGCCGGCCATCGTCTCGATTCACTCCTTCACGCCGATCTGGCGCGGCACGCCGCGGCCCTGGCAGATCGGTCTGCTCTGGGACGGAGATGCCCGCCTGGCGCAGGCGCTGATGAGCGAACTGGAAGCCCAGCCCGACCTGACGATCGGCGACAATGAGCCTTACGACGGCGCTCTGGAGGGCGATACGCTCTACGACCTCGGCACCTTGCAGGGTATCCCGCATATTCTCATCGAAGTCAGGCAGGATCTCATCGCGACGCTTGCCGGGGCGCAGGCCTGGGCCGGCCGCATCGCTCTGGCGCTGAAACCGGCGTTTGCGCGTGCCGATGTCCGCATGATCGAGCGGCACCCCAGCTATGCGCGCAGCCTGGGCGGACGCCCGGTTTTGACCCGCACGCGGGCTTGACCCGAAAGCCGCGGTTGCGCACCTTGGGCAGGCCTTGAGGGAGGCACAGAATTCTCGAGGGAGGCCAAAATGCCAGGGAGGCCAAAATGAATGTCGTCGCCAAGCAACGTGTCCGCTCCTTGCAGGCCACCGAGCACCCGCTCTTCAATGATCGCAAACTGAAATTGGGCACATTCTCTACCAATCTCAGCGGCGGTTGCGCCATTTCCA
>JAQGJO010000365.1 GCA_028290595.1 Hyphomicrobiales bacterium
GCCGCGGCGCCGATGGCTTCCAGGCCGGGCTTGGCCTCGGAGCTGACGCCCATCGTGACGCCGAAAGCGTTCGCTGCACGCGCCACCGCCGCGCCGCCGTCGGGATGAACCAGCGCGACCGACCCGACGCCTGAAAGCATGACGGGGATACGCATTCTGTGTCCAAGCAGCGAGCTCGACAGATCGATCTTGCCGACGCCGCTCAGGATACGAGGTTTGAAGGCGATCGAATCCAGAGCCATGCGATTGCGCTTGAGCGTGGTCTCGGTGTCGGCCGAGCCCATAAGATAATTCCAACCTCTTTTGGGAATCCGCGTCTTGGCCTCGCGCACGAACTGATGCAGCACGGTGTACTGATCCACGTTACTCAACGGTGAGGGAGAGACCGAGGCTGGCGCAAGCGCATCCGGCGGCTGAGACTGCTCGGTGGCAGCAATGGACGATGTTGAAGCGAGAGCCGCGCCCGTGGTCGTGCCAGCGACCATCAAAAACTCACGCCGCGGAATTGTCTTTCCCATGGTCGTCGTCTCCCTTGATTGGCGAGCACCTGCGTACCCGTTACCTTAAGTGTGACCGATCTCCGCCGGCCGCACAAGATACTGTTCAGACCAAGTTAGAACGTTCGAAACACGGCAAACAAAAAAGCGCGCTGCCTTGCGACAGCGCGCCGTTTTAGTACGCGACGATTGAATTACTTCGCGGCCTGCTTGGCGATAATCAGATCCTTGATGTCGTTATAGACATTCGTGGGAACGATGCCCTTGTCGAGCAGCTCGTTCTTGCCGCGATAAGGACGGCCCTTGATGATGGCGGCGGAGCGCGCCGTGCCGACACCCTTGAGCTTTTCGAGATCAGCCGCACTGGCGGTGTTGATGTCGAGCAATTGCGCATTGGCGGCGGGCGCCGTCGCAGCGGCGGGAGCAGCCGGCTTGGCTGGTGCGGTCGCTGCTGGAGCCATCGCTGCCGGCGGAGCGGCTGGGCGCGCGGGTGTCGAGGTGGCGGGAGCCTGAGCAAACGCGGCGCCGGACAAGACGGTCGCGAGGGCGAGTGCGGCGAGAATGCGGGACTTCATGGCTATTCTCCAGAGTAGCGGGCCAACCCTGCTGGGCTAACCACGCTATCACTCTAGTCAGCGCAGATGAACCGCACCTGAACCCTTTATCGGCTGGGAATCACCGGGAAGGTTTTCCGCCATGAACGTCGTCGTGGCGATGGGCGCGCTCACTGGCGCACGCTGACGAACGTCGTTCGACGACATCTGGTCGGAACCCGCCGGAGCCGGGCTGCGCAGAACGGTCACGGCGCCGATCAGCGACGCCACGGCCATGATCGCCACCAGCCGCAGCGACATCTGCAATTGCTGTTGCGCCAGCTCTCGCGGCATGGCGTAGGAAAACCCGCTGTTTTCATTCACTTCAGACGGACGGATCGAGCGCATGAGCAGCTCCTGAATTTCGCGGACGGCAACCGGCGCGTGGTTTGTAGTGTCGCCGGTATGACGAACGGATGCGGTGTGGAAACGCACAATCCCCGGCAAGGTTGCAATCGGGCCGGAAAACGGCCTTTTTCATTTGCCCTTTGGCCGCCGCGAACCTATTTTCCGCCGCTTCCCTGATCCATCCGAACCAGGGCCCTAACCTTTGTTTCCCCCGGAGATGAATAAAATGTCTTTCCTTGCAGGCGCAGTCACCCGCGTGAAGCCGTCCGCCACCATGGTGGCGACCCAGGTGGCGCGCGACCTGAAAAACGCCGGGCGGGACATTATTTCGCTTTCCGTCGGCGAGCCCGACTTCGATACGCCCGACCACATCAAAAAGGCGGCAATCGACGCCATCAACCGCGGTGAGACCAAATATCCGCCCGTGCTCGGCATCGTGCCGCTGCGCGAGGCCATCGCCAGCAAGTTCAAGCGCGAGAACGGCCTCGACTACAAGGCGTCGCAGACCATCGTCGGCACCGGCGGCAAGCAGATCCTCTTCAACACCTTCCTCGCCACCTGCGACAAGGGCGATGAGGTCATCATCCCGGCGCCCTATTGGGTCAGCTATCCCGACATGGTGACGATCGCCGGCGGCACCCCGGTCATCGTCAAGACGACGCTCGAGCAAGGCTTCAAGATGCAGGCCGAGGATCTCGACCGCGCCATCACGCCGCGCACGAAATGGGTGTTGCTGAACTCGCCGTCGAACCCGACCGGCGCCGCCTACACCCGCGCCGAACTGAAGGCGTTGACCGACGTTCTGATGCGGCCGAAGAACAAGCATGTCTGGGTGTTCTCCGACGACATCTACGAACATCTCATCTATGGCGGTTTCGAATTCACCACGCCGGTGCAGATCGAGCCGAACCTGATGGATCGCGCTTTGACCATGAACGGCATGTCGAAAAGCTACGCCATGACCGGCTGGCGCATCGGCTATGCCGCCGCGCCCGACATTCTCATCAAGGCGCTCGACCTGCTGCACGGCCAGCAGACCTCCGGCGCCTGCACGATCGCGCAATGGGCTTCCGTCGAAGCGCTGAACGGGCCGCAGGATCATCTGCCGATGTTCCGCAAGGCGTTCGAGGAGCGGCGCGATCTCGTCGTCTCCATGATCAACCAGGCGAAATACATCAAGTGCCCGATGCCGGAAGGCGCCTTCTATGTCTATCCGGACTGTTCGCAGGCCATGGGCAAGAAGACCCTCAGCGGCAAGGTGCTGCAGACCGATGAGGATTTCATCGGCGAACTGCTGCAGCAGGAGGGCGTCGCCGTGGTCCACGGTTCCGCCTTCGGCCTCGGCCCCAACTTCCGCATCTCCTATGCAGCGAAGACGGCTTTGCTGGAAGACGCCTGCCATCGCATCCAGAAGTTCACCGCAAGCCTGACTTAATCAAGCCTGATCCGGCCCTCGCAACGCGAGGGTCGGATGAGGGAGCCGCATCATGAAGTCATCGATGATCGCCGCCGCTTTGCTGCTGTCGGCAGCAAGCGCTCCAGCTCTTGCGCAGGATGCCAAAGGAACCTGGCTGCACCAGACCGGCAACGCGCGCGTTCGCATTTCCGATTGCGGCGCGGCACTGTGCGGCGTGATCACATGGACGAAGGATAACAGCACGCCTGCCAGGGTCGGGCAGCGGGTCTTCTTCGACATGAAGCCATCGAAGCCCAACGCCTGGGCCGGCAGCGCTTTCAACCCAGAAGACGGCAAGAATTATTCCGGCACGATGACGCTGTCGGGCAACAGCCTGACGACCGCCGGCTGCGTTCTCGGCGGCCTGATCTGTAAGTCCGTGCATTGGACGCGTGTGAACTAACACCAGCTTATTGTCATTCCCGACGCCCGCGCAGCGGTCGAGCGGGAAACCGGAGCCAATTGTACAACGCTGCGCCGTCACGTTGCCTCTGGATTCCCGCTCTGCGCTTCGCTTGGCGGGAATGACAC
>JAQGJO010000375.1 GCA_028290595.1 Hyphomicrobiales bacterium
CGGTAGATATCGGCGATGACCTCCTGCACCTGAGTGCCAGTCATCGGTTGCAGATCGAGATCCGCTCGTTTCGCGAAGGCCCGGAAATCGGGATCCTGCATCGTCTTGTCGAAGCCGGCGCGAAGCGCGGCGACGATGTCGGGCGACACCCCGGGCGGAACGGCATAGGGGCGTCCTGATGCCTGCGCGCCAAGCAGTAGTTTCAGCGCTGCTTTGTCTTCATCCGATTTCGCCTTATCCAGGATCAGCGGAACGTCGGGCAGTTCGGGGTGCTTCTTGACAGCGAATTGGACGGGAATCACGATCTTCCTGTCCCTCAGGAAATCGGTGGCGGTGCCTTTGAGGCTCGCCCAGTTGTCTCCGCAATTGCCGGTGACTTCGCCGCGCTCCATCGCCAGGCGCACCTCAGCGGTGCCCTTATAGCCCGAGACGATGCTGACTTTGGCGCCGAACATGTTCTTGAGAATGGCGGCGTGTTGATACAGCGCGGCGGCCGGGCCGGTGCTGCCGAAGCTAATCGGCTTGTCGGACAGAAGGTCGTCCCATGTTGTCACGCCAGATTGCGCCCAGGTGATGCAGACATTGGTCGAATCGACTAGGCTGCCGATCCAGTTGAGCTTCTTCACGTCGTAGCGCGCGTTGTTCGTGTCCAGCAGCGGAGCAGTGATCAATTGCGGGTCAAAGGTCCCTATCGACAGGCCGTCGTTCTTTGCAACCGTCGCGATGTGATTGAGGACTGTGAGGCTGCCCGCGCCCGGCATGTTGCGGGGCACCACCGCAGGCTGGCCGGGCAGGTTCCTGCCGTAGAATTGCGCGAAGGCGCGGGCATACGCGTCATGTCCGCCACCAGGGCCGAAGCCGATCAGAATCTCGATCGTTTTGCCGGAGAAGTCCGCGGCCTGTGGGGCCGTCGCCGCGCACAGGAGCGCGAAAGACGCGGCGAGCGCGCGCCAGAGAACCGAACCTCGCATGTCAGCGTCTCCCGCACTTTTTTGTTTGAATGCCAGCGCTCGTTCAGGCACCGGCCCGCATTGTGGTTTCTCGCGATCCGCTTCTCCTGTCAAATCGACAAGCTGTGGCGTCTGTGAAAGGCGCAAGATGTGGCTTTTGCCAAATTCAAGCATCTGATGCGAAAGGCCGCCGAAACGCACCGTCGAAGCGACATGGCAGCGCATCGGCACGCTCATCGAAGCCTTCCAAGCCAGCGAATGCGCCGCCTACCTTAAAAATTCAGTCCACGCTTCCAATTAAAATCATCGCGTTCTCTAAGTCGCATAGACGGCCGCAATTCCCAGAAAATCCTTGGCGGTGAGGCTGGCGCCGCCGACGAGGGCGCCGTCGACGTTGGCGATGCCCATGAGCTCCGCGGCATTCGAGGGTTTGACCGAACCACCGGAGAGGATGCGCGCGCTGCCGGCATGGGCAGGCATCGCCTTGCCGAGTTCCGCGCGGATGAAGGCGTGCACCTCGGCCACATCCTTCACGGTCGGCGTCAGGCCGCTGCCGATGGCCCAGACCGGCTCATAGGCGATGACGAGATTGGCGGCGGTCGCGCCGCCGGGCAGCGAGCCCGACAATTGCGCGCCGACGATGGCCAGAGTCTGGCCGCTGCCGCGCTCAGCCTGCGTCTCGCCGACGCAGACGATGACGCTCAGCCCTGCCCTCAAGCCGGCTTCGGCCTTGGCTTTGACGACAGCGTCCGTCTCGCCATGGTCGGCGCGACGCTCGGAATGGCCGACGATGACGTAGGACGCGCCGGCGTCCTTGAGCATTTCAGCCGACAGATCGCCGGTGTGGGCGCCGCTGGGCCGGGGGTGGCAATCCTGGCCGCCGATTCTGAGCTCCGCGCCGACGCGGGCAACGGCCGCGGCAATCAGCGTCGCCGGCGGACAGATCAGCAGATCTGCCCGCGCCCTGAGCGCTTCGCTGTAACCCGCCGCAATTCTGTCGATTTCCGCCAATGCCCCCTTCAACCCGTTCATTTTCCAGTTTCCTGCGACGAGCGGACGGCGGTCGGTCATTTTGGCTCCTGGGATCGTTCTGAATTGCCCCGTTAACAGGAGCTTGCCCGGTTAACAGACTTGTTGCCCGGTTAACAGACCTGGCAACCTATGCAAAGAGCGCCGGGAACGCTATTGAGGCCCCTCTGGCGCGAAAGGAACGGTCAAGATTCCGTCCGCGCGCCGTCTTCATCGGATGGGTCACTATGCTCGACAGTATGCGACGGATTTCTCAGAATTGGATCGGCAAGACCATTATGACGGTCCTGTTCGGCATTCTGATCTTGAGTTTCGCGGTCTGGGGCATTGCCGACATCTTCAAGGGCTTCGGCGCCAGCCGCGTCGCCAAGGTCGGCTCGCAGGAAATCAGCCTCGACGCCTACCGCGCGGCCTACCAGACGCAGTTGACCAACCTGCAGCGCCAGTCGCGCCAGCCAATCACCAACGAACAGGCGCGCGCCGCCGGCCTCGACCGGCTGGTCCTGCAGCGCCTGCTCGGCGAGGCCGCCCTCGACCAGAAGACGAAATCGATGGGTCTCGCCCTGTCTGACGCCGACATCGTTCAATCGGTCATCGCCGATCCGACGTTCCAGGGTCCGACAGGCAAGTTCGACCGCACGCGCTTTGCGGATGTTCTGCGCGAGGCCGGCTTTCCCAACGAACAGCGCTTCGTTCAGGAGCAGATCCGCGTCTATCTGCGCCAGCAGTTAGCGGAATCGGTTTCCGGCGGATTGCCCATCCCCAAAGTTCTCAACGAAGCGATCCATCGCTACCGCAGCGAAACCCGCAGCATCGAATATATCCGCCTGCCCGAGAGCGCTGCCGGCACAATCCCGGCACCGACGGATGAACAACTCACCGCTTATTACGACGCCCGCAAGCTTGCCTTCCGCGCGCCGGAATATCGCAACATCATCGTGCTCGCCGTCACGCCGGCCGGCGTCGCCGATGCCGCGAAAGTCTCCGATGCCGACGCGACGCGCTATTACGACGAGGTCAAAGGGCAGAAATATACGACGACCGAAACGCGCGACGTGCAGCAGATCGTCTTTCCCGACGAGGCTCAGGCTACCGCAGCCCTTGCGAAGATCAAGGCCGGCGCAACGTTCGAGAGCATCGCTGCCGAACGCAAGCTTTCCGACAAGGACATTTCGCTCGGCACCATGTCGAAGCGCGACTTCATCGATGCAAACATCGGCAATGCCGCCTACGCGCTTGCCGAGGGCGCGACCAGCGAGCCGATCAAGGGCGACTTTGGCGCGACCCTGGTGCGCGTGACGAAGATCAATCCGCAGACGGTGAAGCCGTTTGCCGAAGTCGCGCAGGAGGTCAAAACCGAGGTCGCCAACCGCAAGGCGCGGGACGAAGTGATGAACCTGCGCGACAAGATCGAGGATGAGCGCACCTCCGGTAAATCGTTGACGGAAGCCGCCAAGGCGGCAGGCCTCGAAGCGCGGACGATCGAGGGCATCGACGCCAGCGGCCGCGACCGCAACGGCAAGGAAATCCCCAACGTCGTCGAGCGCGAACAATTGCTGCGCGCCGTCTACGGTTCCGACGTCGGCGTCGACAATGACGTGCTGACGACACGCGACAACGGTTATATCTGGTTCGAGGTCAAGGCCGTCGATGCGGCGCGCGAACGCACGCTGGCGGAAGTGCGCGACCAGGTGGCCAAGAGCTGGCGCGACGATGAAGTCGTGCGCGTCCTGTCCGAAAAGTCCGCCGACATTGCCAAGCGCATGCAGGACGGCACCAGCATGGCCGACATCGCCAAGGAACTCGGGCTGACGGTGGAGCTGGTCAACGACGTGAAGCGCACGGGCTCGGAGAAGGTTTCTTCCGCCGTGGTGGCACGCGTGTTTTCCGTCGCGACCGGCGCCATTGCTTCGGTCGCCGACGGTCTCGACCGGGTGATCTTCAAAGTGCTCGATTCGGTGACGCCGCCGCTTGATGCCGATGACGACGGCCTGAAGAGCATCGAAGGCCGCCTGAAGGCGTCGATGGCTGAGGACGTGCTCAACCAGTATGTCACGCGCGTGCAGAACGATCTCGGCGTTTCGATCAACGAGCCGGCTGTGCGCATGGCAGTTGGCGGCGGCGACGGTAACTAGCAGGCACAGCATATCCATGTCGGAAACAAGCTACGACGATTTCACCAGGGCGTTCGATGCCGGCAAGAGCGTCCTGGTGGCGACGACCTTGATCGCCGATCTCGAAACGCCGGTGTCGGCTTTCCTGAAGCTGACCAGCGGCAAGCAGACCAAAGCGGGCCAAGACAAAGCCAGCAATGTGTTCCTGCTCGAATCCGTCGAGGGCGGCGCCACGCGCGGCCGCTATTCGATGATCGGCATGGATCCCGACATCATCTGGCGGGCGCAGGGCGAGACCTGCGAGATCAATCGCCGTGCTCTGACCACGCTCGACGCATTCGAACCCTGCGCTGCAAAGCCGCTCGATGCCTTGCGCGCGCTTATTGCCGAATCTATCGTCGATATGCGCGGCGACCTGCCGCCGATGGCGGCCGGCGTCTTCGGCTATCTCGGCTATGACATGGTCCGCCAGATGGAGACGCTGGCGCCGGCCAAGCCCGATCCGATCGGCGTGCCCGATGCGGTGATGATCCGGCCGACGATGATGATCGTGTTCGATACGGTGCGCGACGAAATTTCCATCGTCACCCCGGTGCGGCCGCAGGCCGGCGTTGCCGTGCGCGCCGCGTGGGAGAGCGCGCAGGCGCGGCTCGACGCCGTGGTCGCCAAGCTGGAAGCGCCGCTGCTGCACAAGCCGCCGCCGGCGGACCCGCATCTTCTCGCCCTCCCCCCGACCTCGAACACATCCGAAGCCCGCTTCCTGGACATGGTCGACCGCGCCAAGGAATATATCCGCGCCGGCGATATCTTTCAGGTGGTGCTGTCGCAGCGCTTCACCGGCCCGTTCGATCTGCCGGCGTTCTCGCTCTATCGCGCGCTGCGCCGGGTCAATCCGGCGCCGTTCCTCTGCTATCTGGATTTCGGCGGCTTTCAGATCGTCTGTTCGAGCCCGGAAATTCTGGTGCGCGTGCGCGACGGCAAGGTGACGATCCGCCCCATCGCCGGCACGCGCTGGCGCGGCAAAACGCCGGCGGAAGACGAAGCGCTGGCGCAGGAACTGCTCGCCGATCCGAAAGAGCGCGCCGAACATCTCATGCTGCTCGATCTCGGCCGCAACGATGTAGGCCGCGTCGCCGAAATCGGCACCGTCGAGGTGACGGACCGTTTCTTCGTCGAGCGTTACAGCCATGTGATGCACATCGTCTCGAACGTCGAAGGCAGACTCGACCCGGCGCACGATACGATCAGCGCGCTGGCCGCAGGCTTTCCGGCGGGCACGGTCTCTGGTGCGCCGAAAGTGCGGGCGATGCAGATCATCGACGAGCTGGAAGTCGACAAGCGCGGCATCTATGCCGGCTGCATCGGCTATTTCGGCGCGTCGGGCGAGATGGACACCTGCATCGTCCTGCGCACGGCGATCATCAAGGATGGCAAGATGCATGCGCAGGCCGGTGCTGGAATCGTCTACGATTCCGTTCCGGCAAGCGAGCACCGCGAATGCATCAACAAGGCGCAGGCCTTGTTCCGCGCCGCCGAAGAGGCCGTGCGCTTCGCCACCAGCGCCAAGCGCGGCCAGTAGAAATCAGTTAAGCTATAGTTTCGCGGCAGTTCTCGCGCGGAGCACCCAGCTTGACTCAAGCGTTAGTTTATACTAACCGTTAGTCATGACTAACGCAAAGACGGCATCGACAGCCTTCGGCGCTCTTGGCGACCCGACGCGCAGGGCCATTTTCGAGCGGGTTGCGGCCAAGCCGTCGTCGGTCGGCCATCTGGCGGCGGGCCTGCCCGTGAGCCGATCGGCCGTATCGCAGCATCTTCGCGTGCTGAAGGAGGCCGGTCTGGTGAGCGAGAGTTCGGAAGGCACCCGCAACATCTACCGGCTCGATCCGCGCGGCCTCGGCGCCATGCGCCAGTGGCTGGACGGTCACTGGGCCGTCGCGCTCGACGCCTTCAAGACGTTCGCCGATGCCAATTCAAACGATGACAAATCAGATCCGGAGAATGCCGAATGACCATTGCGCCGATCGTCCGCACCGTTGAGGTCAAAGCGCCGCCGGAAAAAGCCTTCAGTCTTTTCGCCGGTCGCATGGGCGACTGGTGGCCGAAGGGCCGCGGTATCGGCAAGGGTCCTTGTGTCACAGTCGTCGTCGAGCCTCACGCCGAGGGACGCTGGTTCGAAGTTGATGCGGACGGCAACGAGACCCAATGGGGCAAGGTCCTGGCTTGGGAGCCGCCGTCGCGGCTGCTGCTCGCCTGGCAGCTCTCCTGCGACTGGGGTTATGACCCAAATTTTTTGACGGAAGTCGAGCTGACATTCGCACCGGCTGCAAGAGGCGGCACGCTGGTCACCCTCGAACACCGCAATCTCGAACGTTTCGGGCCCGACGCCGCCGGCCATGCGGAAAGGCTTGGAGGCGGTTGGCCCTCCCGCCTCGCCGATTACGTCAAATTCGCCGATAGCCAAATCTAAAAGCAGGAGTTCGTCATGTCTGAGTTTATCGTTCACAGCCTGCCCGGCAGTCCGTTTGGACGCGCCGTCCTTGCCACCCTCGCCGAGAAGGAAGCCCCTGTACGCTTTGCGGCGGTAGCGCCCGGCGGTATCCGCACAGAACCGCATATCTCCCGCCATCCGTTCGGCCGGATTCCGGTGCTCGAGCATGGCGATCTGATGCTCTACGAAACACAGGCTATCCTGCGCTATCTCGACCGCGTGCTTCCCGAGCCGCGCCTGACCCCGGCGGATCCCAAGGCTGCCGCGCGCATGGATCAGGTGATGAACGTCAACGACTGGTATCTCTTTCAAGGCGTCGGCAATGTCATCGGATTCCAGCGCGTGATCGGACCAAAACTCATGGGCCTTACGGCAGATGAGGCTGTGATTGAAGCGGCAATGCCGAAGGCTCACGCGGTTTACAATGAGCTGTCGCGACTGCTCGGCTCCGATCCGTATTTTGCCGGCGAGCACGTCTCGCTCGCCGATCTCCTGGTGGCGCCGCAGATCGACTTCTTCGTCGGCCTTCCCGAATGGGAACCGCTGACCCGCAGCAATGGCAATATCGTCGCGTGGCTTGAGCGGATGAACGGCCGGCCGAGCCTGCAGTCCACCACCTGGGCGCGCGTCCGCGAAATGGCTGCTGCTGCTTAAATCGATGGAATGTCGTCATGCCCGACATCATGCATTTGCTCGCCGTCAAGGCGCCGGCTGACAAGGTTTACGATGCGATCACCACACCTGATGGCGTTCGCAACTGGTGGACGCGCACTGCCGATCTTGCAACGAAAGTCGGCGGGACCGGTGCGTTTCGTTTTCCTCACTACGGCCCCTCATCGGAGACACAAGTCAGGATCGACGACCTGCAGCGACCAGCGCGGGTCGCATGGTCGGTGCTGTCGTCCTTTCATCCCGAATGGCGCGATACTACGATTGCTTTCGACATGGCTGAGAATGGTGACGCCACGCGCATCGCATTCGCGCACCGCGGCTTCAAAGAAGCGAATGAGGCTTACGCGCTCTTCACGACAGGCTGGGCCTATTACCTCGTCAGCCTGAAACGATATGTGGAAATCGGCGAAGGCGGGCCAAACCCGGATGTGGATTTCATCCGCATATTCGAGAACACGCGCTCGATGGCGTAAACGCAAAGCAACGCTGCGGGAACCGCTTCCCGCTTGCGTTGCTTCGGATTCAAAACGTGCGGAGGGCCCGCTAGGACTCTCCGCCGTCTTGAAATTCATTAAGATTTTCCGGGATTTTGGTTGCCCGGATTCTGGCGATCCTGGGAATGGCCACCCTGCTGCGGATTGCCCTGCCCCTGCTGATGCTGCTGGTCGGGATTCCTCTGCTGTTCGCCAGGTTTGCCTGTCTTTTTCCCAGGTTGGCCGGATTTCTGTGGGTTATTTTGCGCCGAACCGGGACGATCCTGATTTGCCATTGCTGTTCTCCATCCTGTGGAGCTCCCCAGCCGAACTAAACGCCGCCGCGGACGTAAACGTTCCGCCTGCCGGGAGCTATCTTTGGAATGGCCCAGGCCTCGCTTGCGCCTTAAATCGGGCTCACGGTCAGTTGTAAGGTGTCAGCCGTGCGACGTCATTTCGCGCGCGTAGGAGTTATGCTCGACGATGACTGTATCGCTCAGCGAACGGCCATATTCGTCGCGCGCTTCAATCTGCAGCCGCGTGATTTGAGATGATGATGCAGGTTGCGGCAAGCGCACATGCCAGAGGTGCTCGCATGGTTCGGCCTTAACCCAGGAGCGCCGTTCCGCATCCGGTTTCGAATAATGCGCTTCGATCAGCGGATCGGTGCGGCGCACTCTAGCTAGTTGTAATTTTTCACCGCCTGCAGTGCAGGCATGCACGTGCGATATCGGGCCGCCGTCGAATAAATTGACGAACACATCGGTCGCACCATCGGCGGTAATGACTTCAACACGCATCCGCCCTTCGGCTGCATCGAGGGCGCGGAATGTTGTCGTGTAACCGGCGCCGTCGATCGACAGAATGTGATAACCGCTCGGACATCCGTCGCATCCCATCGCCAGCGGCATGCCTTTGTAGTCATCTGGACCGGACCACCATGATCCGCAGATGGCGGCCAGCACATGGTGATGATGCGTCTCCGTGCTCTCGTTGCTTGCCGTCAGGTAGGCATGTTCGGTCGTATGCATATGGCCGGCGAAACTGACGGCGCGACGCCCCGCCAGCAGGGTAACGAGCTCCCGCCAGTCCGCGGTGTTGTCGCGCACGCTTTGCGGATTCCAGTTCGTCTGCAAAGGAATATGCATGCCGAGCACGATCAGCCTGTCCTTTGGCCAGTGCTGCAGAAGATTGCCGAGGAAAGCCATCTGCGCCGCGCCGATGCGGCCGCGATAGCCGCCGGCCGATCCGTCGGGCTTGACGCCCGCATACTCGACATTGTCGAGCATGACGAACAGGGTTTTCGCATATTGAAAGGCGTAATAGTTCGGGCCGTAGCGGTCATGGAATGTCCGGCGTGCGCCCGTATTGTCGGGTGCGTCATAATCGAGATCGTGATTGCCGCCGACATTCCACCACGGAATGCCGATCTGGCCGACGACGCGGTCGTATCTGTCGAGCAAAGCCAGATTGTCGCCGCAGATATCGCCGAGTGTCAGGCCGAATTTGGCATTCGTGTTGGCCAGTGCGCGCACGACGCCGTCGCGGATATGGTCGATATGGCGATGGGTTTCCGGCTGCGGGTCGGCGAACAGGACGACATCGAACTGGTCCGGCTCGTCGCTGGGCTGCAGGATGAAATCATGAAC
>JAQGJO010000397.1 GCA_028290595.1 Hyphomicrobiales bacterium
ATGCTCTGCGCCGGGGCGCAGCGCATCGAACAGGTGATCTGGTCGCCGGTTCCTTGAGGGGTCCAAGCTGTAAGCTGCGGACAACCTTGCCGCTTCCTCGACGTCATGCCCGCACTTGTTGCGGGCACCCACGCCGTGACGTTGCAGTATTTTCGCAAATTCTGGAATAG
This sequence comes from Hyphomicrobiales bacterium, assembly GCA_028290595.1. Next base: position 171 of record JAQGJO010000397.1, read on the forward strand.
CAACGCAGCTTCGCCGCGTGGATACCCGCTACAAGCGCGGGCATGACGGAGAGATGCGTCAATGCCCCCTGATTGCCGGGCCTTGTCGCCTCTTCTACATAGGGGCGCATGGATGACAGGCTGGATACCAAACTCTCCCGGACGCTCCGCAGCGCCGCCGACCTGCATGAAGCAGGCCTGATCGGCGACGACCGGCTGGAGGGCGTCGCCAAGGTCGGCGAGGCCTATTCGATCGCGCTGACACAGGATCTCGCGGCGCTGATCGACCCGTCCGATCCGGACGATCCGATCGCCCGGCAGTTCATCCCCGACCCGCGCGAACTCGTCCGCCAGCCGCAGGAGCGTGACGATCCGATCGGCGACGATGTTCATGCGCCGGTCGAAGGCGTCGTGCATCGCTATCCTGACCGGGTGCTGCTGAAGCTGCTGCACACCTGTCCGGTCTATTGCCGGTTCTGCTTCCGCCGCGAGAGCGTCGGCGAAGGCGGCTCCAACATCCTGTCGCCGGCGGCGCTGGAGGCGGCGCTCGCCTATATCCGCGCCGATCCGCGCATCTGGGAAGTGATCCTCACCGGTGGCGATCCGCTGTCGCTGTCGCCGCGCCGGTTGCGCGCCGTCATGGAGCAGATCGGCGGTATCGATCATGTGAAGATCGTCCGCGTGCACACGCGCGTGCCGGTCGCCGATCCGGCGCGCATCGGGCAAGACCTGATCGCGGCGCTGAAAGCCTGCGGCAAGACCGTCTATGTGGCGTTGCACGCCAATCATCCGCGTGAATTGACTCTCGCGGCGCGCGAAGCCTGCGCGCGCCTCGTCGATGCGGGCATTCCCATGCTCAGCCAGAGCGTGCTGCTGCGCGGTATCAACGATAATGTGGAGACATTGGCTGAGCTGATGCGGGCCTTCGTCGAAAACCGCATCAAGCCGTATTATCTTCACCACGCAGATCTGGCGCCGGGCACATCGCACCTGCGCACCACGATCGAAGAGGGGCAGGCGCTGATGCGCAGCTTGCGCGGGCACGTCTCGGGTCTCTGCGTGCCGGAATATATGCTCGATATTCCCGGCGGCTTCGGCAAATCCCCGGTTGGGCCGTCCTATCTCGATGCGTCGTCGGTTAATGGTCGTCATTCGGTGAAAGACTGGAACGATCGGCGGCACGCCTATGACGATGAGGCCTCTGGAAAACCACACTTGTCCGATTGAAGGCCGGGCGGCGATCGGAGGGGGTCTCCGCTAGACTGACACGAATGATTCGCACGGGAGACTAAGCCTTGATCCAAATTCTGCGATCCCTGTTCGCCGTGCTGTGTCTGATGCTGGCACTGGCGGGCGCTCACGCGCAGACCGCGGATCAGACGGTGACCCAGAAACTGGACGCTGCCCGCAGCGCTCTGACCGCCGTCGAAAAGTCGCTGGCGGGCAGGGATCTGACGGACGCCGCGCTGCAATCACTGCGCGGCGATCTCGATCCGGTGGCGCAGAAGGTGCAAGAGGCGCTCGACGAGCTCAACCCGCGTCTCGATGCGGTGAAAACGCGTCTCGATCAGCTTGGCGCCAAGCCTGCAACCGGCGCCCCACCGGAAGCAGCGGCCATCACCACCGAGCGTGACGACCAGCAGAAGCGCTTCAATGAGATCGACGGCCAGGTCAAAGGCGCGCGCCTGCTGGCCGTGCAGGTGAGCCAGGTCGCGGATTCGATCGTCAATCGCCGGCGCGCCAATTTCCGCCAGGCGCTGTTTCAGCTTTCGTCGAGCATTCTCAGCCCGTCGCTATGGATCGCAGCGATTGCCGATATCCCACGCGATGTGCAGACATCGCGCTATGTTTTCATCAGTTGGATCGACAATGCCGTTGCGCAATTGCGCGGCTCCAACGGATTTGTGTTCGCGGCAATACTGGCGGGCATTGCCATCGGCTTTGCTGTTGCAAAGATTGTGGCGCGCCGCATTCTGGCGCGAAAGCCGTCGATCAAGGAGCCGACGCGGCTGGCCAAAGCCGTTGCCGCGCTCTGGACAACCGTCGTCACTGCCGTCGTGCCGATTGTCGCGACGATCGCGGTCTTTGCGACGATGCGGGTTTTCAATCTGCTCGTCCCAGGCACCGAAGGCGTCATCCAGGCGGTATCGGAGTCGATCTCTCTCATCGCCATCACCCACGGCTTCATCCGCGGCCTGCTTGCGCCGGGCAACCCGGACTGGCGTCTGCTCGATCTGAAGGATGACACGGCCGACCGGCTGGCATGGCTGGCGATCACCGTCGCCACGGTCGTCGCGGGCCTGAAGATTGTCGAGGCCTTCAACGATCTTGTTGCTGCGAATGTCCAGGTTTCGGTGTTCATTCGCGGCATCATCGCGACGGCCATCGCCCTGATCATGACCTACACGCTCTATGGCATGGTGCCGGCGCCCGATCCGGCCGACGATTGTTTCGGCCCGCCGCTGGAGCCGAAGCGCGACTGGTATGGCGTGTGGCGGCTTTGCGCCTGGGCGGCCATCGCGGCGATCTTGATCGCGGCCCTGATCGGTTATATCGCGCTGGCAAAATTTCTCGTCGATCAGGT
>JAQGJO010000474.1 GCA_028290595.1 Hyphomicrobiales bacterium
TGGCCCCCGCGCAGGACTACTGGATCGGCTCCCGCGAAGGCGGCGCGGCGACCGAATTTCTATTCACGCAGAATCCACGAGGCAATCAATTCTATGCCGCGCAAGTCGTATCGCATTCTGTCAACACGCAGCCGCATATGAACCAACAGCCTTACATCGGCATGAACTTCTGCATCGCGCTGTACGGCATATTCCCGTCCCGCAACTAAAGCCGGATGAAGCGGCCGATCGCACTGCCGGCGACATGGGTGAGCGAAGGCTTTGCCTTGCGGCCGGCGCGCGCCCGCGACCGGACCTTTCAACGCATTCTGTTTGCCGCGGGGCGTCCGGACGCGATCTTCATCGCGCGTATGCCGGCGGTGCAACGCCAAGCGTTCCTCGATTCGCAATTCGCATTGCAGGATACCCATTATCGCCGGTTTTTCGCTGGCGCCGAATGCCACATCGTGACGCTGAACGGTTTGCCTGTGGGCCGCGTCATGATCGAGAAGAAGGCGAGCAAATGGCGCTTGATCGATATCGGGCTGTTGCCCGAAGTACGAAGCCGCGGCTTAGGATCGGCGCTGATCGTGGCGGTGCAGGCGGCCTGCGCCGCGGCCCGTGCCGATGCCCTGTATTTGCAGGTCGAGGTCAATAATCGGGCGCGGCAGCTTTACCAGCGCCTGGGCTTCTCAGTTGCCGGCGATATCGGTAGCCACGCCGAGATGGCATGGACTTCGCCCGACGTTCGCGGCGCTCAGTTGAAGACGGCCTCGTAGACCACGCCGTCCTTCTCCCGCCCGATCGGCACGATGAAGATATCCATCTTGCCGAGTTTGGCATTGCTGAACGGGTAGAGTTTCTGCGGCAGCACGACCGGGTTGCCGCATTTGAAATAGAGTGTGAAGGGTTCGGCGCGGATGCCTGCGACGACGCGGGCCGGTCTGCGCCGGGCGTCCACCAGCGTGACGTCGAGGCTGGAATCGCCGACCGCCAGCGAAAAGGTCTCGCGAAGCTGGCTGGCGAAGATTTCATACGTGGGAAGGTCCATTGGGGCGGCACCCGTTCAGATTGTCTTCATTAAATATACACGTATAAGCTATTCGGTCCAGTGGTCCGCCATTGAGGGTCCGATGAAGCAGGCGATCGCCGCCATGTTTTTTGCTTCCGGATAGCCGATGACTTCGACGCCGGCGGCGTCGAGCCAGGCATGAGCGTTGATCGGCTTCAGCGTCCGCGATGCGCACCCGGCGCCGAAATGCAGCACGCTCGAAACGCCGCGACGCTTCAACATGATGCGCGCCGCCATCGCCTGCGGCAGGCACACCGCCCTAAACGGCGCGTGGCGGGCGGCGCGGGTCACCGCCCAGCCGACTTGTTCGGCGATCAGAGCCTGGCTGGGTTTGCCGGACGCGATTGTCCGCGTGGCGCGGACGTCGTTCGGCGCAACGAAAGTGCCGAGGCGGCGCGCCAGCCGCGGGAACGGGACGAAGGCCAGCGCCAGGCGCGTCAGCAGCAGCCACGCCAGAGCCTCGATCAGCAGCGCGCGTCGGGCGTGGCCGACGTCACGAAACCGGCGCAGGCGGCGGGTCGAGCGCGATCGCGCCATGCTTCACCATCTCCTTGAGAAACGCCTCGACTTCCGCATGGCAGGTTTGCGGCGTGACGCTGTACTCGGCCTGCAGCGCGCTGCAGAGCGCATCGACGTCGCGGGGCCCATTGATCAGTTCCCAGATGCGTGCGCCGACTTCGCTTAAGCCGATATAATTTCCACTCTCGGCGCTCATCATAACGAGTTCGTCGCCTACTTTCGCGGCCAACCAACCGCCTTGTTTGCGCACGCGCATATTGGCTCCTACCCGGTCGAGGCCAGTCTTGTCGTGGCGGACGCCTTGTATCCAAGCCGTTGCATCATCGCGCCATGATCGGCCTCAATCCGCGCCGCCTGCGCGGGGGAAATTTCGTCGCGCCAGCCGCCGGTCGTGCCGCGGCGAAAGAAGCGCCCGGCCCGTGACTCGCGGAATCCCTTTTCCCGCTCCTGTTCGTGCAACTGGCGAAAATCCGAGAAAGCAACGGCGCGCCGGATAGCGTCGTCGCCGGGCGCGCAGCCAGCGAACGTCAAGGCGCGGCGGAACGACGTAACAGGGTCGAGCACCAGATCCTCAAACCGAATGAGATGCACCGGAATATCCTTCTGCTCCAGCCAGCTCGCAATATGGCCGCTCCAGCGCGGCAGTTTCTGGCGGAACTGCCGCAGTTGCCGGTTCTTCGCCACCGAGAATGTGGCTTCCGCGTCGGCCATGAAGGCGATGGCCTCGTCAATGCTGCTGCCATTGTGCGAGGCGAGCGAGGGCGCCACGTCGCGCGGATCACGCACGATCAGTATCGCGGCCGCGGCGCCGCGGCTGCCCGCCAGCAAGGGCTCGCCTTTGCGCGTCAGCGTGTAGGAATCGTGCACTTTGACGAATCGCACGCCGGTGGCGGGTGGCGTCTCACCTGCATCCATCTCGCCGCGCGCCAGCACTTCGTAGACGTGCGGCCGCAAGCCGTCGGCCTCGTCGGCCGTGAGCAGGCCGGATTCGATGAGCAGGACGTTGTCGAACGCTTCGCGGGCGCTGGCGATATGGCCGCGCTCCGGCAGCGCATTGATATCGGAGGGCTTATCGGTCGACGACAGATTCGCGATCAGCATCCGCAGCCAGGTATTGCCGGATTTGGGATACGAGGCGAGCCAGATGGTCGGGATCACGCGGCCTTCTCCATCAGTCCGGTTTCGCGCCAGTGCCGCTCCAGCCAGCCGACGACGTCCGGCATCGCATCGAAATCGAGCGCCCGCGTCAGATGAAAAATTCCGGCAGCGTTTGCGATGGCCGTGGCGGCGTGGAAATAGCCGGACTTCTGCCCCATGCGGTCGACGAGCAGGGGGCGATAGGCGCATCGCTGGAGGACGAGCGCGGCATCGACGACATTGGGACGCTCAATGCCCGGCCGGTGCGGCGGTCGCGCCTCACGCAGCGCATAAACGGCGCCGAGCGGCAGCGGTTCGCTGAAAGCCGCGCCCGGTTCGACATAAAATTTTTCGAGATGGCCGCGCACGCGAGGACCTCGGCTGCCGCCCAACGCCAGTTCATCGATCGTTTGCGTCCAAAGCTTCAACTGGCGGCCATCCGGCTGCACCATCGGCGCGCCGCCGGTGACGGTGATGGCGCAGATATCGTCGGTCACCAGCGGCAAGCCGCGTTGTGTCAGCGCCGCGGCCATCGTCGATTTGCCCGCGCCCGAGGGCCCGCAGAATAAAATGGCCTTGCCGTCGACCCGCACGGCGCTGGCGTGCAGCACGATTTGCCCGCGCTGATGCAGCAGAATGCCGAGAACCGTACCCAGGATGAATACGGGAATATCGGCTTCGTCGGCGCCGGGTTCCGGCTCGAACTGAATTTCGTTGCCATCGCTGAGTAGAAATCGTGCGATGTCGGGGATGCGCAGCAGGAGACAGCGGTCGCCGATTTGCCAGGTCGGGCCCGATGCCGTTGCGCCATCGAGCGACAAGGGAACCGCACCGGGCCGAATCGTGACGTCCGGCAACGCGCGATGGCCCCCGTCCGCTATCAAGCCTGGCAGGACGACATCGCTGTTCACCGACAATCCGCAAACTCGATAAAGGTGCTCGCTCATCTTTCTGCGCCGATGACACGGGTTTCAGCGCATTATAGGATACAACCTGTGATATACAAGAAAGCCCTTCCGCGATTTTGGGTTCCGATCTATGGCGGCCCGTAAATCTTCCGTTGCCCTTCGCTTGCTGCGCCGGATATGGCGGCTGGCTACCGACCGCCCGTACCGCGCCATGTCGCTGCTGCAATGGCTGCGGCCTGGCGCTTCGTTCCAGCCCGACCCCGACACGTCGTTTGATCGCTACCCGCGCATTTTTCGTTTCGTCCAGTCGCGCCTGGGCGATAACGCCAATCTCAATGTCCTGTCGTTCGGTTGCTCGTCCGGCGAAGAGGCGTTCTCGCTGCGCCAATACTTTGCCGCGGCCACGATCAAGGGCATCGATATCAATGTCGGCAGTATCGCGCTGTGCCGCAAGCGCTTGAAACGCCATCCCGACGCCAAGCTATCCTTTGCCGTTGCCGGCTCGACGCACGCAGAACGAACCGCTTCATATGACGTAATCTTTTGCATGGCGGTACTTCGTCACGGCCGCTTAGCCGCGCCCGGCGTGACGCGTTGCGATCACCTCATTCGCTTCGCGGACTTTGCCGCCGTGGTGGAAGATTTCGCGCGCTGCCTGAAACCGGGCGGGCTACTGATTATCAGGCACAGCAATTTCCGGCTGCGCGATACGCCGGTCAGCGCCGCTTTCGAACCGTTGCTGTCGCTTGAACTGCCGCCTGGCGCAACGACGACGCCGATTTTCGGACCGGACAATAAATTAATGCAAGATGTCGCCTATCTCGACGCGGTATTTCAAAAACGCGGCTGAGCCGCTCGATCAATTTTTCCTGATTCGGAACGTTATCACGCCGTCGGCTTCCGATTTTTCTTCGAGGGTGTCGCCGGTCTGGCGCACCAAATTGGGGATATCGATCGATGCCAACGGGTCGGTGCATTCGGCCACGATCAGATCGCCGGATGACAGACCCGCAAGCTTCTTTTTGACCCGCAGCGTCGGCAGCGGGCATTTCAGACCGCGCAGGTTCATCGTCGTTTCAGTCATCAGTGTTCGTTATACTGCTTGCTCACGAACTGATAGGCACCATCGACAATTTCGGATTGGTCGCCGGAATATCCGCTTCCGGCAGGCCGAGTTCCTTGCGCACGATATTGGTACCGCGCGTCAGCGCCACCATTTTGTAGAACGCGTGCATGCGGCTCATGCCCTGGCGGCCAAAGCCACAATCGCTGGTCAGGATCAGCCGCTCTGGCTCGATGTATTTCAGCGCCTTGCGGATCAGGTCGGCAACTTCCTCCGGCCGCTCGACTTGCAGCGTGCGGTGGCTGATGACGCCGATCGCGATTTTCTTCTTCTTGGAAACCATCGAGCCGAAGTGCTCGAAGTCCACGCCCTTGTTGAAGGCGCCCTCGAAGGTCAACACATCGCAATCGAGCTGATCGAGATAGGGCAGGGCGGCTTTGTAGGATTGATCCTTGCTGGCGACGCGCTGTGCCGCGGGCGAGCCCCAGCAGGTGTGGCACCACACTTCGCATTTGTCGCGCAGGCCTTTCACTTCGACGTTGAAGGCCTTGACCCATTCTTCCGGCTTTATCTTCTGGTTCGGGTCGGCGATTACCTGATGGATCGCCGGCTCCTCGATCTGCACCATCGGCGCGCCGGCGTCGGCGAGCGCATGATATTCCTTGTTCAGCGCAACCGACATGTCCATCAGCAGATCGAGCCGATCCTTGTAGTGCTCGTTGGTCAGCATCAGCGCCAGAAGCTGCGCCGAGATCGAGCCGACCTTGACCGGTCTGTCGGTCATCGGCGCCATCGCCTTGTAGGCGCGGTCGAGCTGCAGCGTGGTCTTGCCGATCTTGCCCACGACCGGCGGCGTCATGCGGGTTTCGATCACTTCCCACATCAGGTCGCCCGGGCCCTTGTCGGCCATGAAGCCGGCCGGCGGCACTTCGACGCGCGGCGCACCGATGCCTTCGATCC
>JAQGJO010000488.1 GCA_028290595.1 Hyphomicrobiales bacterium
GGCCTGACCGTCGAGATCGGCAATACCGACGCCGAAGGGCGGCTGATTCTGTGCGACGCGCTGGCGCTCGCCGATGAGGAAGAGCCGGACATGCTGTTCGATTTCGCCACGTTGACGGGGGCCGCCCGCGTCGCACTGGGGCCGGATCTGCCGCCGTTCTATTGCACCGACGAGGCGCTTGCCGAAACCATCTCGCGCAAAGGCTTCGCGGTCATGGACCCGGTCTGGCGGCTGCCGCTATGGGACCCCTACGACGCCATGCTCGACAGCAAGATCGCGTCGCTGAACAATGTGTCGAGCGGCCCGTTTGCCGGCTCGATCACGGCAGCGCTGTTTCTGCGCCGTTTCGTCGCCAAAGCGCGGGCCTGGGCGCATTTCGACATTTATGGCTGGAACCCCTCGACCAAGCCCGGACGTCCCGAGGGCGGCGAAATCCAGGCGGCCCGTCTGCTTTTCGGCATGCTTGAAGAGCGATACGGCACAAAGCCGCGCAAATGATGCGTCCCGGTCGCGCGCCCGCCAATCTGCCCGATTGACTTCCCGGGCGTCTGGCGCGCTTATAATCCGGACCCGAAACAATTTTGCATCGCGAGATGGCCGCGGAACTCAAACAATCCCAATCCCTGCGCCTGCTGCATGACGTCTCGCTGGATCTGGTGCGCGAATGCAAGCCCGACGATGCGGCCGACTTCACGCTGCGGCAGTTGACGATCCTGCTGACGGTTTATCTCGAGCAGCCGCCGCATACAGTGCGCGGCCTGGCGGCCAAGCTGGCCGTCACCAAGCCGGTGATCACCCGGGCGCTCGACAGCCTCGGCAAGCTCGGCATTCTGACGCGCAAGCGCGATCCCGCCGACAAGCGCAATGTCATCATCCAGCGCACGGTCAAGGGTGCGCTCTATGTCGAATCCCTCGGTGATCTCGTGATCCGAAAGATGCGGGCGCTGCAATGACGACAGCGGACTGGAAATTGCCGGCAGGCTTTGATCGGCGCACGACGCCAGCGCGACCCGATCTCGCAGCGGCAGGGCTGCGCGGCGTTATCGCATCGGCACGCTACGTCGAGGGCCGGCTGATGCGTCTGGGCTGCGAAGCCGCGCCATTGCGCAAAGCCCCGGACGAGACCGTCACCTGGGACACGCAGGTTCTGTTTGGTGAAGATGTCCTGGTGTTCGATGAGGCGGAGGGCTGGGCCTGGGTGCAATTGCTGCAGGACGGCTATGTCGGCTATCTTCGCGCAACATCGCTGGCGCCGGCTCACACGCCGATCACGCACAAGGTCTCCGCCCCGCGCACGTTCGTTTATCCATCAGCCAACATGAAGCTGCCGCCAACCATGGCGCTGCCGCTTGGCGCGCGGGTCGCCATCGAACATGATGACGGCACGTTTGCGCAGGCGCAAGGGCTTGGCTTCATCTGGTCCAGACATCTTTGTGCGCATGAGTCTTACGAAAATGACTTCGTCGACGTGGCGCGGCGTTTCCTGTTCGCTCCCTATCTCTGGGGCGGGAAGACCAGCCTGGGTCTCGACTGTTCCGGCTTGATCCAGATTGCGCTGCAGGCTTGCGGCATCCCCTGCCCGCGCGATAGCGACATGATAGGCCGCGACGTCGGCCAGGCGCTCGACCCCGCCGCGGCGCTGGCTCATCCCAAACGCGGCGATCTGTTTTTCTGGCAGGGCCATGTCGGCATGATGAGCGACGATAGAACGCTGCTGCACGCCAATGGCTTTCACATGCAGGTGGTGGAAGAGCCGCTTGCGCAAGCTGTCGCCCGCATCAAGGACAATAGCTTCGGCCTCGTCACCGGCGCGCGCAGGTTCGAGACGCTTCCGCGTATTGCTTAAGGCTGACTTGTCTGGCCGGACCAGGCCTCGTCCTTGACGCGCAGGAAGGTGCGCAAAAGACGCCGCAGTGAAATGACGCCTTGCTGGCTGCCCGCGCGGAAGCTCGCGTGCGTCGGATTGCCATTCATGAACCCTGCGCCATAACCAGCGACGACGCCAAGCATGGCAATGCGCAAACCGATCCGGCGGGCGACAATAAGCTCGGGAATGAACGAATGCCCGATCACATCCGCGCCGAGCGTTCGCGCTACTTTCACTTCCGCCACGGTAGCGAACGTCAGGCCCGGGAACCACATCATCACCGCGTCCTGAAAGCTCACGCCGGCGCTGATGGTGGCGCGTCGCAACCGCCGCTGCAGCCTGGGATCGTAAGCCTCGGCCAACGACATGAAACCGCCTTCGCTCGCGGCGCCGACGAGCGGATTGAGCCCGCTCAAATTGATGTGATCGATCACCGAAATAATATGTCCAGGTACGATATCAGCATTCACCGAGGTCACGCCTGTGGCCATCACGAGTGTGGTGCATCCTAGAACGGTCAGGGTTTCAAACGGCACGGCCATCGAATTGAGAACGCCGGTATCGGAGTAGGAGCCATAGCCGCGCAGAAAGGCGACGCGTGCGCCTTCCAGCACTCCGATGGTGAGGACGCCCTCATTCTGGGACGGCTCGGACTTCACCGGAAACCCCGGCAAATCGCGAAAATGGAAGCTGTGCACGTCCTGCAAGCCTTCCATGAGCCCTTCAAGCCCATGGCCAAGCAAGACCGCGATCGCCACCGGATCAGCGCCGCAGACAGACTGAATATGTTCGACTGCAAGATCCAGATCGCTTTTGTCGACCAAATTCGCCCTCCATAAAGCGCAAGCCTGCCCGGGCGCCGCGGATTGTTGCCCGACAAATCGTCAATCTGGTCAAAAAACAGACCGGATCCATTCCCGGCCGTACGTCCAGCAGATGTCGACAGGACGGCAAGCAAGAATGCCTCATCCGCTCGAAATGCATATCTTGATTTGCGTAAAATATCCATCAGGCTTCTGCGGCGGCATCTACATTGCTTCGCCTCCGGACTTGCCGTCTCCGGCAGACATGTCACACTGCGTTATGTTGGAGGAAGTCGGATGACCCGTCGAACTTTCATCAGCCTGCGAAGGCGCATTCTATCCAGTGTACTGGCCGGCGTACTGGTTCTTGCAGCCTGCCCTGTGTTTCTAACGCCGTCGTCTGCAAAGGATGGCGCGGTTGCCGTTGACGTCGAGCTGGTGCTGGCCGTCGACGTTTCCTATTCGATGGACCCGGACGAGCAGCGCATTCAGCGCGACGGCTACGCCCAGGCACTGACATCGCCGCAATTCCTCAATGCACTCAAGTCGGGCACCCATGGCAAGATCGCGGTCATCTATGTTCAATGGGCGTCGTCGCTCGATCAGGATGTCCTGCTGCCGTGGACGATCATCGATAGTCCGCAGAGCGCGCAGGCGGTCGCCGACAAGCTCGCCGAAGCGCCCTATCGCCGCGCCCAACGCACGTCGATCTCCGGCGCTATCGATTTCGCCGTCAAACAATTCGCCGACAACGGCTTCAACGGCGAGCGTCAGGTGATCGACGTCTCCGGCGACGGCACCAACAACAATGGTAGGCCCGTTGCGGCGGCGCGGGATGAAGCCGTGCAGCAGGGCATCACCATCAACGGTCTGCCCTTGCTGATCCGGCCATCGAACTACGGCTATTTCAACGATATCGCCAATCTCGATGAATATTATGAGGATTGTGTCATCGGCGGCGTCGGCGCTTTTTCGATCCCGATCAAGGATCGAAGCAATTTCACCGAGGCGACACGGACCAAACTTGTGCTAGAAATCGCCGCGGCGCCACCGCCCGGCATCTTCGACGGAAGAGTCGCAATCGTTCCCGCGCAGGCGCGGGAGCCGCGCGTCAGTTGCCTTGTCGGCGAGAATATGTGGCGCAATCGCTGGGGCAATTGAGCGGGATGGTTTTGTGAGCGGATGGTCTTGAAGCATTTTCTGACACTGGCCGCGGGCCTTGGTCTCGTGGTCGGCGCCAGCGCGTCCCTTGCTCAAACGCGCGCGGTCGAACCGGCGCCGCCGATCATTGCCTACGATGCACGTGTGCTGCCGGTATTGGCGCGCAACGGCATGGTTGCCAGCCAGGAAGTGAAGGCATCCCGCGTCGGCACCGAGATTCTCAAACGAGGCGGAAACGCAGTCGACGCCGCCGTGGCCGTTGGCTTTGCATTGGCGGCAACCTTGCCGCAGGCCGGCAATCTCGGCGGCGGCGGTTTCATGCTGGTGCATCTGGCAAAAGAAAAAAAGACCATCGCCATCGACTATCGTGAGGCAGCGCCGGCCGACACGCCCAAGGATGTGTTCCTGGATGACAAGGGCGATTTCGTGCCCGAGCGCTCGCAGTCGAGCGGGCTTGGTGTCGGCGTCCCCGGCACGGTTGCGGGTCTGATCCTGGCGCATCGCAAATACGGTTCCGGCAAACTGACTCTGGCGCAGCTCATCGCGCCGGCTATCGCACTTGCCCAGAATGGATTCACGGTCGACGACGATCTGGCAGACTCGCTGCCCCGAGCCATGCGCCGTATGGGTCGCTATCCGTCGAGCCGTGCTATCTTCATGAAAGACGGGAATCCGCTTGGGCGCGGCGACACGCTTGTCCAGCGCGACCTGGCGAAATCGCTCGAACGGATCGCCAGCCGTGGCGCCGACGGATTCTACGACGGCGAGACGGCTCAAAAGCTCGTCGCCGCGGTTCGTGCCTACGGCGGCCGTATGACGCTCGCCGACATGAAGGCGTACCATGCCATCGAACGCGAACCCGTGCGCGGAACGTATCGCGGCTGGGACATCGTCTCGATGCCGCCGCCATCGTCGGGCGGCGTCCACTTGATCGAACTGCTCAACATTCTCGAGGGATGGCCGCTCAAGGAGATGGGCCAGAATTCCGCGCAGACCATTCATCTGATGGCCGAGGCAATGAAGCGTGCTTATGCGGATCGCGCTGAGTATATGGGCGATCCGGACTACGTAAAAATGCCGATCGCCGGCCTGCTCTCCAAGCAGTATGCGCAAAAGCTGCGCGAGCAGATCTCGCCCGATAAAGCCATGCCGTCGAACGAGATCAAGGCGGGAAATCCCCTGCCCTATGAGAGCGATCAGACGACCCATTATTCGGTTGTCGATCGCGACGGCAACGCCGTCTCCAACACCTATACATTGAATTTTTCATACGGCCTTGGACTTGTCGCCGACGGCACAGGCATCATGCTGAACAATGAGCTTGATGATTTTGCCGCCAAGGCCGGTGCCATGAATGCCTATGGCCTGCTTGGCGGCGCCGCCAATGCGCCTGGCCCAAACAAGCGGCCTTTGTCATCGATGAGTCCGACGATGGTGTTCAAGAACGGCGAACTCGAAATCGTCACCGGATCGCCAGGCGGCTCGCGCATCATCACGATCGTGCTGCAGATCGTGCTGAACATTCTCGATCACGGGATGAATGCCGCGGAGGCGAGCGAGGCAGTGCGCATCCACCATCAATGGCAGCCGGATGAATTGCGCGTCGAACGCGGATTGTCGATCGACACTATCAAGCTGCTGGAAGCCAAGGGCCACGATGTGCGTGTCGGCTCGACCTTCGGTTCGGCGCAGACGATCCATCGTCTCAACGGACTGTTGATGGGCGCCAGCGATTCACGCCAGCGCGGCGGCGGAGCGGTCGGCTATTGAATAAAGGGGGGCAGTCGGGCTTAGGCAGTCGAGCCATTCTACCAGACGCCCCCGTCCTTCGAGACGGCGCTACGCGCCTCCTCAGGATGAGAGCTCCTTTGCAAATTGCAGTAAACCATCAGAAGCCCTCATCCTGAGGAGCACGCAAAGCGTGCGTCTCGAAGGACGAGGGCGACAAGCAGCAGTTTCCAACCAAGGCACTGCCTACTGCCTCAGTTTTCTCAATAGCCGACCGCTCCGCCGCCGCGCTGGCGCGAATCGCTGGCGCCCATCAGCAGGCCGTCGAGACGATGGATCGTTTGCGTCGAGCCAAAGGTCGAGCCGACACGCACATCGTGGCCCTTGCCTTCCAGCAGCTTGATCGTGTCGATCGACAATCCGCGTTCGACGCGCAATTCATCCGGCTGCCATTGATGGTGGATACGCACTGCCTCGCTCGCCTCTGCGGCAT
>JAQGJO010000496.1 GCA_028290595.1 Hyphomicrobiales bacterium
GGCCGAGGATATGGCCGATGGCGACCGGCGCATCGTCAGGACGGGCAAGGGCGAGGTCGGCGTGTTTCGCCACAAGGGCGCGTTCCATGCTTATGCCAATCGCTGCGTCCATTCCGGCGGACCCGCCTGCGAAGGCATTCTGATTCCGAAAGTCATCGAACTCATCGCCGAGGACAAGACCTATCAGGGCCAGACGTTCTCCGACGACGAGATGCATTTCGTCTGCCCGTGGCATGGCTACGAATACAATATCCAGACCGGCGTTTTCGCCGGCGACAGCAAGTTGAAACTCAAGAAATTCGAGATCGTCGAGCGCAGCGGCGACGTCTACGTCGTAGCTTAGATTTTTTAAAGAACGCATTTTCTTCACGCGAACCGGCATCCACTTCGCTCGAAAATGCTCTGGGAGCAAACATCATGGACATGCCCAACAACGAAGTCCGCAATCTGCGCTTCGACGAATATCATTCCGGCGAGCATCTGCGGAACGCCACCAAGCAGGCGATCGACCGCAAGTACCAGGATTTCCTCATCGTCGATGTGGACGCCCATCATTACGAGAGCGAACATCATCGCGAGGTATTTCAATATATCGAAAGCCCGGTGATCAAGCGCATGGCGCTTGAATCGTTCAATCGCGGCGGACGCTCGTCGTTTCTCGGCGGCGAGGTCGGTTACCAGGATATCGGCGGCCGCGTGACGCGCCACTGGCTGCGCAAGCATGAGAAAACACCAGAGTCGCCGCACAAAGACATCACCACGACCCTGCGCTGGATGGACGCCATGGGCGTCGATTACACCTGTCTGTTTCCGACGCCGATGCTGTTCCTGGGCACGCATCCGCAGCCGGAAATCGAAAGCGCCATGGCCCAGGCCTATAATCGCTGGTTGTGCGACCGCATCCTGGCGCATGAGGGCCGCATCATTTCGATGCTCTATCTGCCGTTCAACGATCCGGAGGCGGCCTATAAAACCGTGCTGGAATTCGGCGGCAAGAAAGGCGTCGTCGGCTTCATGGTGACGGCGCCGCGCTACAAGCCGGTACATGACAACGCTTACATGAAAACCTACCGGCTGCTCGAGGAAATGGGCCTGCCGCTGTCGTTTCATGCCGCCTATACCTGGGGCGACCAGGCGCTGAAGATGACCAACCGCTTCATCGGCGTGCATGCGCTAGGCTTCATGTGGTTCAACATGATCCACATGACCAACTGGGTCATCAACGGCCTGCCGGAGCGCTTCCCGAAGCTAAAGGTGATGTGGATCGAAAGCGGGCTGACCTGGGCCTACAGCCTGATGCAGCGCCTCGATCACTCCTATCTGATGCGCACGTCCGACTGCCCGTCGCTGAAGCGCAAGCCGAGCGAATATATGCGGGAGATGTATTTTTCGTCGCAGCCGATGGAAGTGCCGGACGATCCATCCATCCTTGAGGCGACCTTCAAGATGATCAATGCGGAAACGCAGCTCGTCTGGTCGTCGGATTATCCGCACTGGGATTTCGATCTGCCGGGCGTGATCTACGATCTGCCGTTCCTCAGCGAGAAGTCGAAGCACAATATCCTCGGCGGCAATGCGGCGCGCCTCTTCAACCTGCCGCTGAAGCCTGTGAAGAAAATCCCGAACGTGGATTGAGTGCTGGTTGTCATCCCCGACGCCCGCGCAGCGGGCGAGCGGGGATCCAGTAGCCAAGAGTGATCACGTTGCTCTGGATTCCCGCTCTGCGCTTCGCTTGGCGGGAATGACACCCAAGGCAAGTCGCGTTCTCACTCCACCTTGATTTTGGCCTTCTCGACAACTTCGTGCCAGCGCTTGGTCTCGCTGGCGATGATGTCGCGGAACTCCTGCGGCGTTGTTGGCCACGGTTCGGCGCCATCGCGCTCCAGCGCCTCCTGCATCATCTTCGACGCCAGCGCGCCATGCACTTCCTTGTTAAACTTATCGACGATCTCTGTCGGCGTCCCTGTTGGCGCCATCAGCCCATACCATTGGGTCGCGTCGAAGCCCGGCACGCCGGCTTCGGCGATCGTGGGAATATCCGGATCCGATTTCAGCCGGTTGGGACCGGAGACGCCAAGCGCGCGCATGGTGCCGGCACGGGCGTGGGGCAGCACCGCCGGTCCGCCCGTCATCATGAACTGGATCTGGCCGGAGAGAAGGTCGGCAACCGCGGGCGACGTACCGCGATAAGGCACATGCGTCATCTGCGTGCCGGTCGCGACCATGAAGGCGGCGGTGGCAATGTGCGCCGCGCTGCCATTGCCGCCGGAGCCGTAGTTGAGCTTGCCCGGATTCTGGCGGGCATAGTCGATGAACTCGCGCACGTTCTTGATCGGCAGCGACGGATGCACAACGAGTACGTTGTAGACCCGCGCCAGCATGCTGATATGCGCGAAACTCTTGATCGGATCATATTGCAGGTTGGGATAGAGCGAAGGATTGACGCTCAAGGTGCCGATATGGCCCATGCCGATGGTATAGCCATCGGGCGCCGCGCGCGCCAAGGCCACGCTGCCAACCGAACCGCCGGCGCCAGGCCTGTTCTCGGTGATCACGCCCTGCCCCCAGGCTTCAGTGAAACGCTGGCCAACCAACCGCGCCAGGATGTCGGTTGAACCGCCTGGCGTGAACGGCACGATCATGGTGATGTTCTTGGTCGGCCATTGCGCCTGCGCCGATGACGAAGCAATGCCGCCGGCCGATGCGGCCAGCGAAGACGCAGTCAATTGCAGAAAACGACGGCGATCCATTCAAACCCTCCCTATTCAATGTCGTATGCAGGTACTATGTAGCGAAGCCGGCGTCCAGCAAGTGCTCAGGTGGTGTCTGGCGCGGCCTGAAGAATCCGGCGTGCCCTTTCGACGATCGGCAGATCGACCATCCGACCTTGAACCATGATCGCGCCGAGGGCCGCCTGCTCGGCGTTTGCATAAGCGGCAACCACTTCACGCGCCCATTCGAACTCGGCATGCGTCGGAGAGAACCCTCGATTGAGCAGAGGCACCACACTTGGATGGACGCAGGTTGCTCCATCGAAGCCGTGCTGGCGTGCCTCAAGCGCAGCCGCCATAACGGCGTTAGCGTCTTTAAAGTCGGCGATGCTTCTCAATAGTCCAAATGAATGGAGACCAGCCGCCTTGGCTGCGAGATGGACCAGGAGTTTTGGCAGCCGCAGCATCTCGGGGGTGGGACTGGCGTTCATGCTTGCCGCCAAATCCTCGCCGCCGGTAATCAGCCCCCAATTCCTCGCCGTCGCTGCTGCAATGGCGGACGCATTGAGAACCGAACCGGGGTCCTCGATGAGCGGCACCAGCCGCAACTGATCCGTCCGTGCCATCCGTTGCTCAACACTGCTCAGGTGACTGTCCAGCGCCTGCAATATGTCCGGCCGGCTTGCCTTCGGAACCAGAATTCCATAAGCGCCTGCGAGACAGGCCGCCGCCGCATCGTCTTTCTGCAGGCCCGTCTCGGCGGCATTCACCCGCACGAAGACGGTGGCGCCGTTCTGGCCGACCGATGCCACAGACTGCGCCAACCGTTTCCGCGCGCCGGCCTTCTCAGTCGGCGGCACGGAGTCCTCCAGATCCAGAATGATCGCATCGGCGTTGCGCTCATGCGCCTTGGCAATGAACTTGTCCGAATTGCCGGGAACATAAAGCAGAGAGCGGATCATTTGGGAGCCGCCTTCTCGCCATCGCCGATGACGCCGGAGTCGAACAGTGCAGCTATGGCGGCCTCGCTAAATCCGACTTCCTGCAGAACGGCGCGCGTATCCTGACCAACGGTCTGCGCCGGGAAGCGAGATGCCGACGCCTGCCCGTCAAAACGCACCGCAGGCGCAATATCGGTAAAGGGTCCTTCGATCGGATGATCGAGCTTTTGGAACAAGCCGGCCGCAGCAAGATGAGGATCGTCCTGCAGGGACTCCAGCGTATGGCAGGGCATCGCCGGCACACCAACCTCTGTCAGCACCCGCAACCAATATTCGGTCGGTTGATGCTTGAGCGCTTCAGCTCGCATCCTGAACCAATCCTTGGATGCGGCGAAGCG
>JAQGJO010000497.1 GCA_028290595.1 Hyphomicrobiales bacterium
ACATCACCGTCAGCACGCCGTTCTCGGCGCCGGCCTGTCCGCCTGAGACGGGCGCATCGATGAAATCGACGCCAAGCGCCTTGGCCTTGGCGTGCAACTCGCGCGCGACATCGGCGGACGCCGTGGTGTGATCGACGAACAGCGCGCCCTTCTTCATGCCGGCAAACGCGCCTTGGGAACCGAGCGTCACCGAGCGCAGGTCGTCGTCATTGCCGACGCAGGCGAAGACGATGTCCTGTCCCTTCGCCGCCTCGGCCGGGGTTGCTGCGGTCTTGCCGCCGTGTTCTCCGGCCCATGTCTGCGCCTTGGCGCCGGTGCGGTTGTAGACCGTGACGTCATGGCCGCCTTTGGCCTTGAGATGACCGGCCATGGGGTAACCCATGACGCCCAGACCGAGGAATGCCACCTGCATGCGTCCGCTCCTTGTTCTAAAGTCTAATGCTTTCCGATGACGGAATTTGCTCAGTCAGTCCGATAGAGCAACCTGTATTTTTGGACAAGCATTGGTCAAACCGTGCAAATTTGACTATCTTCCGTCGCATTCAATCGGTAATCCAAATGCCGTCGTTTTCGACCTATTGAAACGGCACCTGCGCAGGGAGAATTCGTCTATGAGCATGAAGCGTCGTCAATTCATCAAGACCGCTGGCATTGGCGCCGCCGGTGTCGCCATCGCCGCACCCGCCATTGCTCAGAGCGCGCCCGAAATCAAATGGCGCCTGACGTCGAGCTTCCCCAAGTCGCTGGACACGCTTTATGGAACCGCTGAAGTCTTCGCCAAGGCGGTTGCGGAAGCCACCGACAACAAGTTTCAGATTCAAACCTTTGCCGCCGGCGAAGTGGTGCCGGCCCTGCAGGCGCTCGATGCGGTGCAGAACAACACCGTCGAATGCTGTCATACGGCGCTGTATTACTATTGGGGCAAGGACCCGACTTTCGCTTTCGGAACCACCGTGCCGTTCGGCATGAACTCGCGCCAGCAGGACGCCTGGTTCTACCATGGCGGCGGCAACGATCTGATCAACGAATTCCTCAAGGATTATAACGTCACCGCCTTTCCCGGCGGCAACACCGGCACGCAGATGGGTGGCTGGTTCCGCAGGGAGATCAAGGGCCCGAAGGATCTGGACGGCTTGAAAATGCGCGTCGGCGGTTTTGCCGGTGCGGTGCTCAGCAAACTCGGGGTCGTGCCGCAGTTGACTGCCGCCGGCGACATCTATCCGGCGCTTGAAAAGGGCACCATCGACGCGGCCGAATGGGTCGGCCCTTACGACGATGAAAAGCTCGGCTTCGTCAAGGTCGCGCCGTTCTACCACTTCCCTGGCTGGTGGGAGGGCAGCGCCGCGCTGCACTTCCTTTTCAATCAGCAGAAGTTGGCTGAACTGCCGAAAACCTATCAGTCGATCGTGCGCACAGCCGCTGCCATGGCCAACAAGGACATGCAGGCGAAATACGATGCCTTGAACCCCGGCGCCTTGAAGCGCCTGGTCGCGGCCGGCGCGCAGTTGAAGCCGTTCACGCAGGATACGATGGAGGCTTGCTACAAGGCCGCCAACGAGGTCTATACGGAAACATCCGCCAAGAACGAGAAGTTCAAGAAGATGCACGACGCCTATATGGCGTTCCGCAACGATCAGTATCTCTGGTGGCAGGTCGCCGAATACAACTACGACAACTTCATGATCCGCGCCCGCGCGCGCGGCTGACATCAGCGATCGTAAAACGAAAGGCCCCGGATCGCACCGGGGCCTTTTGGTTATGAGCGCCGGGTCAGAACTTCAGCGGCGCCAGGGTGTCGTTGATCGGGATTTCGATCTTGATCGAATTCGGATCGACCTTGGGTCCTTTGTCGAGCCAGTAGGTGACGGACTCGGGCCAGGCGATGACGATCACCACGAGGATGATCTGCATGAACACCCAGGGAAACGCGCCCCAGTAGATGTCGGAGCTCTTGACTGTCGGCGGCGCAATGCCGCGCAGATAGAACAGCGCGAAGCCGAATGGCGGATGCATGAACGACGTCTGCATGTTCACGCACAGCAGCACGCCGAACCAGATGAGATCGATGCCGAGTTTGGCGGCGACCGGCGCCAGCAGCGGGATGACGATGAAGGCGATCTCGAAAAAGTCGAGGAAGAACGCCAGGAAGAAGATGAAGATGTTGACGAAGACGAGGAAGCCGATCTGACCGCCGGGCAGCCCGGTCATCATGGTTTCGATCCAGCGTCCGCCATCCATGCCCTGGAACACCAGGCTGAACACGGTCGAGCCGATCAGGATGAACACCACCATCGACGTCAATGTCATGGTCGATGACATCGCCTGACGAACGAGGGGCCATGTCAATCGTCCATGCAGGGCCGCCAGCGCCATTGCGCCGACGGCGCCCATCGCGCCGGCTTCCGTTGGCGTCGCGAGGCCGTAGAAGATCGTGCCGAGCACCAGGAAGATCAGCACGATTGAAGGGATCATGCCCCACAGCACACGGTTGATGAGACGCCAGCCCATTGGCTGACGCTCTTCGACCGGAATCGGCGGCATCGACTTGGGGCGCAGGATCGCCAGCGCTAGAATGTAGAGCAGGAAAATCGCGACCTGCAGGATCGACGGGCCAATGGCGCCCAGATACATGTCGCCGACGGATTTGCCGAGCTGGTCGGCGAGCACGACGAGCACCAGCGAGGGCGGAATCAATTGCGTGATTGTGCCCGACGCCGCGATGACGCCGGTCGCGACCTTCATGTCGTAGCCGTAGCGCATCATCACCGGCAGCGAGATCACGCCCATGGCGATGACGGACGCAGCAACTGTGCCGGTGATCGCGCCTAGAATGGCGCCGACGAGGATGACCGCCACGGCAAGACCGCCGGGCAGGGGACCAAAAAGCTGTCCGGTTCCCTCCAGCAGATCCTCGGCTAGTCCGCAGCGCTCAAGCAATGCGCCCATGAAGGTGAAGAACGGAATCGCCAGCAGCAACTCGTTGCTGATGATACCGTGGATGCGGAACGGCAAAGCCTGCAGGAAGCTCGCGTCGAAATGGCCGGTCACGATGCCTATCAGGCCAAAAAACATGCCGACCGCGCCGAGCGAGAAGGCGACGGGAAAGCCGATCAGCATGAAGCAGATCATGCCGGCGAACATCAGCGGCGGCATTATGCCGTGTGAAAACATGGATTAGATATTCCTCACGCCGATTATTGCAGCGGCTTTTCGTATTTGGTTTCCAGTTCGATCAGGCCCTCAAGCGCGGCCACGCGCTTGATCAGTTCCGATATGCCTTGCAGGGTGAGCAGGCTGAAGCCCAGCGGCACAAGCAGTTTGGCCGGCCAGAGGATGAGCCCGCCGGCGTTCATCGAGAGCTCCTTGCTGGCGAAGGAGCGCAGAAACACCGGAAGGCTGAGATAGATGATGAATATCGTCACCGGCAGCATGAAGCAAAGAAAGCCGATAGCATCGATGATCAGCCGGCGGCGCTCGCTCAGGTTTGAGTAGATGACGTCGACGCGCACATGTTCGTTGCGCTTGAGCGTGTAGGACGCGCCCAGCAGCACCACCGCGCCGAACATGTACCACTGGATTTCAAGATAAGCGTTCGAGCTGTAGCTGAAGAGATAGCGCATCATCGCATTGCCGGCGGAGACGAAGCAGACGATCAGGATCAGATAATCGCATATCCAGCCGATGCGTTCGTTGAGGGCATCGACCCAACTGCTGAACCGCAGCAATCCTTGCATAAACGTCCCCTTGCGCCGCTGTGGCGAAGAATCTCCTCCCGCCGCTTCTCACGGGCAGCTCTACAAAAGCTTGATAGCACCGGGCTACGCGCCATGCCAATCGCACAGAGCGTTCGAGGTCTTCGCCTTTTGTCGCAGAAAAGCAGTCACATCGTGCTGCGACGATGCTAGCCGCCGGTAACGCTCATATGCCGGCCTACGGCGGGCTGGCGCGTTGTCCGGTCGATGATGAAGTCGTGGCCCTTCGGCTTGCGCAGGATCGCCCGTTCGATGGCGTCGTTGAGCGGGCCGTCAGATTCTGAGGCGCGCAGCGGGCCGCGCAGATCGGCGGCGTCTTCCTGGCCCAGGCACATATAGAGCGTGCCGGTACAGGTGACACGCACGCGGTTGCAGCTCTCGCAGAAATTATGGGTCATCGGCGTGATGAAGCCGAGCCGGCCGCCGGTCTCCTTCAAAGTCACGTAGCGCGCCGGGCCGCCGGTGCGATAATCGCTGTCCTGCAGAGTGAACCGATCCATCAGGTCGGCGCGCACCTTGCTGAGGGGCAGATATTGGTCCGCCCGCTGGCCGTCGATTTCGCCCAGCGGCATGACCTCGATGAAGGTCAGATCGATGCCGCGGCCATGCGCCCATTCGATCATCGGAACGAATTCGTCTTCGTTGACGCCGGCCAGCGCCACAGCGTTGAGCTTGACGTCGAGCCCCGCCGCTTGCGCCGCGTCGATGCCTGCCAGCACTTTCGACAGGTCGCCCCAACGGGTGATCTTGCGGAATTTGTCCGGGTCCAGCGTATCGAGCGAGACATTGATGCGCCGGACGCCGCAATCGGCCAGCTCGCTGGCGAAGCGCGCCAGTTGCGATCCGTTGGTGGTGACAGTCAATTCGTCGAGCGCCCCGGTATCGAGATGCCGCGATAGCGAGCGGAACAGGGTCATAATCCCGCGCCGCACGAGCGGCTCGCCGCCGGTCACGCGAATCTTGCGGGTGCCCTTGGCGACGAAGGCGGTGCAGAGCCGGTCAAGTTCCTCAAGCGTCAGCAGATCGCTCTTGGGGAGAAAATGCATGTCCTCGGACATGCAATAGACGCAGCGGAAATCGCAGCGATCCGTCACCGAAACGCGGATATACGTCACCGCCCGCCCGAACGGATCGATCAGGGCAGGGGCGGCCTTCGCGATATCTTTGTTGCTGGTCGCGATATTCATCAATCCACCAAGCGCTATGCCCTCCGATATATAGCCC
>JAQGJO010000562.1 GCA_028290595.1 Hyphomicrobiales bacterium
CCGCAGTGGACGCTGGCGCAAACGCCGGTCATGCCGAAAAGCCGCTACAAGATCATGACCGCCTACATGCCGAAGGTCGGCACGCGCGGCCTCGACATGATGTACCGGACGTCGACCGTGCAGGTGATTCTAGACTTCACCTCCGAGGCCGACATGGTGAAAAAGCTGCGCGTATCGCTGGCGCTGCAACCGCTGACGACGGCGCTGTTCGCCAATTCGCCGTTCACCGAAGGTCATCTGAACGGCCGTCTGTCGGAACGCTCGGAAATCTGGCGGGACACCGACAACAACCGCGCCGGCATGCTGCCGTTCGCCTTCGAGGAAGGTTTCGGCTTCGAGCAATATGTCGACTACGCGCTGCAGGTGCCGATGTATTTCGTCAAGCGCGGCGATGTCTATCACGACGTGGCGGGTGCCGACTTCCGCGACCTGATGGCGGGCCGCCTGCCGGCCTTGCCCGGCGAGCAGGCCATGGTTTCCGACTGGGCCAACCACCTGTCGACGATCTTTCCGGAAGTCCGGCTCAAACGCTATCTGGAAATGCGCGGCGCCGACATGGGCTCGGCGCAGCACATCGTCGCCATGGCGGGATTTTATGCGGGCCTGCTTTACGACCAGGGCGCGCTCGATGCTGCCTGGGATCTCGTGCGCCTGTGGAGTGCGGACGAACGGCAGAAACTACGCGATGACGCGCCCCGGCTCGGCCTCGATGCGCGGATCAACAACCACACTTTGCGTGATATCGGCCGGGAAGCGCTGAAGCTCGCCCGCGCCGGCCTGACCCGGCGCGCCCGGCGCGACACCGATGGCCGCGACGAGACGCAGTATATCGACCTGCTCGACGAGCGCGTGGCCACCGGCCGCACCGCGGCGCAGGACCTCATTCACAAGTTCAACGGCGAATGGAAGCAATCTGTCGAGCCCGTATTCAATTACGCGAAACTTTGAAGGAAGGCAGTCGGCAGTCGGGATTAGGCAGTCGGAAGAGAAACCTACTGCCTACTGCCTACTGCCTACTGCCTACTGCCTACTAGATTACGGACAATTTGAAACAATCGGCAAAGCCGCTGTTCAGCCTGCCGCGCATTTAGCGTGGCAAACGTTGATTTCACGATGGCTTAACCAGCCGCGTTAGCCAATTGCGCGCCGTCACCGCCTAGTCTTGCCCCTAGAAACCACTGGGACAGGCAGAGATGATCGAAGCTTTCGAAAAACGGCAGCGCGACCAGCGCGCGGATGGCGGGCAACGCGAGGTCACCCTGCGCAAGCAGGGCGTGCTGATCAGCCGCCGCCGCGACGGCGTGCGCATGAACATCGGCGTGCCGACGCAGGCCTATCAGGGCGTCGCAATCAACGTTGTCGACGATGCGACATCGCGCTATCGCATCGTCCTGCTGCATCACGACGCCGATCTCGCCGTCGTGCTCAACGAGACGGCGGACAGATACGACGCGCTCGCACATCTGCAATACTGGGGCCTCTATTTCGATCTGCCGTTGTTCATCGAACGCAAGGCGGGCGCACTCGAGCGTATCGAACATCGCATCGACGATCTTGTGTGCGGGAACCCTCATGGTCATCGCCGCACGGGACAGATGGTCGCCAAGCGCCGCGGGCGTTTCCTCACCCGCCGCAAGCCGGGCCAGACGCAGCGGCTGGATCATATGTTCAGCGGCGAAGACGAGATCATCGCCCGCCGTTGAGGCATTGCATCAGGTGATGGCAGCGAGCAGCATGCCGTCGGCGGCCAGCCCCGCGAACAGGAGAAGGCCGGCATCGCGATTGGAGCGAAACAACATCAGCGCGCGATCCGTGTCGGCGCGCTCGATGCGGCGGATCTGCCAGACGAGATGCAGCGCGAAGGCGAACAGGCCGAGCCATGCCAGCGGTCCGCCGTTCACACCGGCGATCGCCACGACGGCGCACAGGATTGCCAGCAGATAGCAAAGCGCCACGCCCATGCGGACATTCTGCGCAAACAGGCGCGCCGTCGAACGGATGCCGACGATGGCGTCGTCGCGCGCGTCCTGCAAGGCGTAGATCGTGTCGTAGCCGATGGTCCAGAAGATCGCGCAGGCATAGATCATCACGGCAGGCATAGCGAGCGATCCGAACGCCGCTGCCCAGCCCATCAGCCCGCCCCAGGCGAAAGCAAGCCCGAGCACGGCCTGCGGCCATGAGGTGACGCGCTTCATGAACGGATAGATCGCAACGATGGCAAGCGAGGCCAGTCCCGTTGCAATGGCGAAACGATTGAACGACAGCAGCACCAGCGCGCCGACAATGCATTGAGCGACGAGGAAGACTGCTGCGGCGCGTGGCGTCACCCGGCCCGAAGGCAGCGGGCGGCCGCGCGTGCGCTCAACGCCGGCATCGATCTTGCGGTCGACAAGGTCGTTCCATGTCGAGCCGGCGCCGCGCATGGCGACAGCGCCGATCAGGAACAGGACGACGTGCAGCCAGTCTGGACCGCTGCCGCGCGCGATGCCTGCCAGCGCCGCCGACCACCAGCACGGCAGCAGCAGCAGCCACCAGCCGATCGGCCGGTCGATGCGCGCAAGCTGGACGAACGGCACGACGGCGGCCGGCGCCAGACGCAAAAAAATATTGCCGGCGGCAGAATCGGGAAGCGCGCGCTGATCCTGGATTTTGTCCGGCGCAGCGCTCACAGCGGGCCGGCTGGCAACCGCTGTACGGGCGCAGCACCCGCGCCGCCGCCCTCCTGCTGCTGACGGGCCTGCATCTGCTTCATCTTGCTGACTTGCGCGGCGGCCTTGCAGGCTTGTCCGGCCAAGTTGGCGGACTTGCCCTTGCCTTCCTTCACCGAGTCAAGAACATCGTCGGGAATGTTGCACCAATCCTTGTTCTTGGTCATGTATTTGAACATCTCTTCTTCGACACCCGACAGGGTCCGCAGCTTCGGGCAGGCGGCGATCGGATCGAGCTTGCCGCCGCCCTTTTTGTTCAGCGCATTGAGGCCGGCGATCTGAGCCTGGCGGCGTTCCTGAAACTTGCCGATGTCGTCGTTGCAGGATTGCGCCAGCGCCGGCAAGGCGAAACAGGCGAACGCTGCGGCAAGCAGGACCGCCAAAAGCCGGCGGGGGCGTTTCGTCGTGACTATGGCCATTATCCGTTACCTGTGCTGCAAACCGATCAGAATGCGGAGCCGTCCGCCTATTAACGTTAAGCCTTCGGGGCTTGGGGACGGTTCCGCCGGGCAAACCTTTTACCAATCAGGCATGCCGCTCGGCAAGGGAGCATCCAAAAAGCAGCATTGCCGGGGATTGCGACGCTTTCGTGGTCGGCGCCCACCCGTCAAGGTCGCCCCCGTTTGATGCTTGCGCCTGCCGGGCAGGTGTCGGAAAACCCGGCAACGCCAGCTCCACGACCGGACCCATACCATGCCGCGCTATGATTTTGCCGCCCAACGGTTGTTTGTCGACGCTTCGCTGGCGGCTGGCGCGCCGATAGAAATCGACCGCGAACAGGCGAATTACCTGCTGAATGTGCTGCGGCTGGCAGAAAACGACGGCATTCTCGTGTTCAATGGCGCCGATGGCGAATGGCTGGCGCGCATCGCCACTTCTGGCAGCAGGTCTGCGGCCCGCAAATCGGCGCGCCTTGTCGTCGAACGGAACGTGCGTCCGCAGGACCGGCCGGGCGACGTGCACTATCTTTTCGCGCCGCTCAAACATGCGCGGCTCGACTACATGATCCAAAAGGCTGTTGAAATGGGCGCTGCGCGTCTACAGCCGGTGCTGACGCGCCGGACCCAGGCACAACGCGTCAATCTCGATCGCATGCGCGCCAACGCCGTTGAGGCCGCGGAACAATGCGGCGTCATGAACATTCCGCTGATTGACGACACAATAGCGCTGGACCGGCTGCTGCGCGACTGGCCGGCCAATCGCCGGCTGGTCTTCTGCGATGAAGATGCGGCAGTGGCAGAGCCGTATGCGGCCTTGACGCAAGCTTTCGCCGGCCAGTCACAACCTGCAGTCGCCATCATCGTCGGCCCGGAAGGCGGGTTCGATGACGCCGAGCGCAAGGCCCTGGCCGAAGTCCCAGGTTCGGTGTCGATTTCGCTGGGTCCACGCGTGCTGCGCGCCGACACTGCGGCCGTCGCTGCGCTGGCAATCGTGCAGGCTGCAATCGGCGACTGGCGCACGCAATGAGACGCATAGCGCAAGACTGACGAGAGCTGTGGACAGTTATTTGTGTTTGGCATTTGTGTTCGCGGATTTAAGATGTGTGGCGACCACGATGTCGCCACGATCTTGATATCAATCGGAGTACGAAGGTTGGTATCGAGTCTGATATCATGAGGTTCGCATCCCAAAATTTGGACCCACAAATTTCTGGCCGGAGCGGCAATCAGAAGAAGGCGGGCATGTGTTGACCAAAATGGCGTTGACCAAACGGTTCGAGGAAAACAACATCCCGCGTGCATGGCGGTTGATGGCTGCCACTGGAACCATGTGTCTGTTGTTCGTTCCGGACGTATGGGCAGCGGAGACCGGCGCGCAACGCGCCGGACAAAACAATCCGTGTGCGATCTTCGGATCCGGCTATGTGGCCGAGAAGAGCGGCGGCTGCGCCCGCATCGGCGGAC
This sequence comes from Hyphomicrobiales bacterium, assembly GCA_028290595.1. The sequence goes on from JAQGJO010000562.1 coordinate 4,613, forward strand.
GCGTGCGCGTCGAGCGCAATATCTACGTTCGCCAGCGCACTGAAATTGTGCCGCCCCCCCTTGCTCAGCCGCCAATGGGGTTGCCTGGGGGATTGCCCGGGATGAGCGGCTTCACCAGCTTTGGCGCCGAGAACGGCGATGGCCCCAGCCGCGCGCATCTGCGCCTGCCCGGCGAAACCATGGGCAATGCGTTCGCGCCCCGCGCACGCTGATTACCTGACAAACAGCCCTCATCCGACCCTCGCGATGCGAGGGCGCCTTCCGCTGTCTAATTCGCTGCCACAACGGGCACGGGATCGAGCGGCGGGACGAGAGGACCGGGGCGGTTCCACCAGCCGCCGCCCAGGGCCTGGAACAGAGCCACCGTATCGGCAATGCGCTGCGCCTCGGCCTGCACCCGGGCCAGCGCCGTCTGCAGATAGGCCTGCTGGGCGTTGAGCAGAAGCGGCAGGCTGATCTGGCCCGCATCGACCTGCTTGCGTAGCAAATCGAGATTGCGGCTCGCTGCGCCTTCGGCAGCGATAGCGGCATCAAGCGCACGCGCGTCGCTTTGCAACGCGCGCAAAGTGTCGGCGACGTTCTGGAACGCCATCAGCACGGTGGAGCGATATTGCGAGGCCGTTTGCGTGGTGAACTCCTCGGCGCTCTGCTGGCGCGCCGCCAGGGTGCCGGCATCGAACACGGTCTGCGCCGCATTGCCGGCGATGGTCCAGAATCCCGTCTCCGGCGACAGCAGACGGCCCAGCGAAGCGGCGCTCGAACCGGCACTGGCCGACAGGGTGATCTGCGGCAGGCGATTGGCGATGGCGGTGCCGATGAGGGCGTTCGCCGCATGCAGATTTTCTTCGGCGATACGGATATCGGGACGGTTGCGCACCAGATCGGCCGGCAGGCTGAGCGGGATCTTGTGCGGCAGCCGGAATGACCGCAGGCTGAAACTTCCCTTCACGCCCTCGCCGGGAAATCGGCCGGTCAGTACCGCCAGCAGATTGCGCTGCTGGCCGAGCTGGCGCTCGAGCGTCGGCAGCAGCAATCGAGCCTGCGCCACCGCGGTTTCCTGGGCCACGACATCGGGCAGCGCAATCTGGCCGGCAGAATTCTGCTTGCGCAGGATGCCGAGCAATTGCTCCTGCGCGCTGATGATGCGCGTCGTTGCTGCGATCTGGCCGCGCAAGGACGCCTCCTGCACGGCAGCCAAAGCGATATTGGCGGTCAGGCTGAGATAAGCAGCTTCGCGCTGGAAGGCGGACGCGCGCGCCTGCGCCTCGGCCGATTCGATTTGCCGCCGCGTGCCGCCCCAGATGTCGGGCGAGAAGGCGACATTCACCTGACCGGTATGAAGACTGTACAGATAATCGCCCGACGGCGTCGGCGCGCTCAAGGTCTGCGAGACTCGCTGGCTGCTGGAATTGAAGCCGAGACCGACGGTGGGAAACAACGCGCCACGCTGGACGACGACATTCGCCTGCGCGACGCGCAAGGCTGCTTCGGCGGTCTGCAGATCGGCGTTTTGGGCAATGCCCGCTTCGATCAGGCGATTGAGTTCGGCTGAGCCGAAATGCCGCCACCATTGCGCCGAGACATCGGCGCCGAAGACGAGACCAGCTGCGAGACCTGCCGCCGGACCGCCGCGTCCTTCGCGCGCCGGACGTTCGTCGGGAAGATATTTTTCGACTGAAGGCGCCGGTGGCGTGAGAAAGTCGGGACCCACCGTGCAGCCAGAGACGAGCAGCGTGCAAACGAGTGCGGAACGTCGCAAGACGACGCGAAGTCTCAGTGCGTGGACAAGGCTATCGCGGTACTCGGCACAACGCATGGGAATGAACAACGCCTCTTGCACCCAGTACAAATCAAAGCCCCGGGGTGAACTTGCCCAGCCCCGGAACCAAGTCAAGACGCAATAGCGTTTCCGAAAATGCGCTTTCCGCCGCATTGGTAGATGCACGCGCGCAAACATGCGGAAACCTGCGTTGGCATCAGCTTTCGCTGTGGCCGAAGGGACACAAGACAGGGAAATCGTGATCGCTCGCGCAGCGATCAAAATTCGGTGTGGAGCCTGGCTCCGATCGCATGGACGGGGCCACGATCGGCGTTGTAGGCGGGATTGGCGATGAACTGGTAGTCCAGGCTCAGCCATGTCCGCTTGTTCAAAGCCAGTGAATAATACGTCTCGATGATTTGCTCCGGCCTGTAGTTCAACGCACCATCGCCAATCAGCAATCCGGTTCCGCCTGCGGCCAGAAAGGCCGCGTGGCTCGACGACAGCCCGTTGATCGCGCCGGCGATGCCAATCGTGTCGGACGGGCGATTCCACAATGTTCCCGCAATCGAGACGCCGGCCGAAAAGCTGCGGTCAATGTCGGTGAACGAAAGAATTTGGTTGCGGCCGTCGTTATAGCTCAGCCGCGCGAACACGCCGATGTCGTCAGTGATCTGCTGTTCGGCATTGGCATAGAAACCGCGTTTGGTGCGCAGCGACCGCGTGGCCGCGACAGCATCGTCAACGGTGATGCCCGGCATTATGGCGGCAAGCTGCAACGACTCGGTATAGTTCGCCGTATTGCCGCGATTGATGAACGCGCCAAGACGCAACTTGCCCGGACGGCCGGCGAATTCAAACCGCCGCTCCACTTCAACAAGCGCGCCACCTGCCCTGCCGATACGTCCGTCAAAGGCATCGCTGTTGGGCGCGGTCGGCACTTGAAACAGGCCGGCGCGCACAGCCCAGTCGCGACGGTTGAAATCAGCGACAATGCCGTGCGTATAGCCCGGAAGATTGGCGGGAAAATCGTAAGCGCCCGATCCCCAGATCGCCCAATTGGTGAAATTCATCCGCGGATCGTGGGCGTATTTATTGTCGTCGAAGATGTCGCCGATGGCGAACTTGCCGACCGTTATCGTCAACCGATTGATATCGCGTTCGCCGGCGATCTCGTTGGGGCCGTCTTCAACCTTTTCGCTGCCGCCGCCAAAGCCAAACGTCTGGCGGAAGAAATAGCGTTGCGGCCGCACGCCAGGACGAATGGCGCCGGCCTTCTGCGCCTCGCCGTTGAGAAACCCGCCTGCGCCAAGGGTTTGTCCGAGGCCGAAGCCGAAAGCCCATTCCGGATTGAAATAGAATTCGCCGCCTTCCCAGGCGCGATAGCCGAGATAGGCCGTCGTCGTCCATGTGGTGCGCGCCTGCCCCGGCACGAGGCTGTTGGCGCCGCGATAGGGTTCGCGAAAATTGTTGACTGCCTGCTGGAACCAGGTCGCCTGGGCGTGAATGCTGAAGTCCTTCAGCGGTTCGCTGTCGGCATCCACCGCGGCTTTCGTGGCCTTGGTATCAGGCCGCCAGATCAGCGAAATCGCAGCGCGATGATCGACCGGCCGCACCGACGCCACGACCGGCAGACCACCGGTGAGGACGCCAAGGCTGTAGGTACGCGCGGCATAATTTCCGAAGCGATATTCGATGCCGAGGCTGAGGCCGGGCGTGATCGCAGCCTCCAGACCGACGGCGCTGATAAACCCCGGGTGAACCTGCGTTGAGGAACTGACGGGAAGGCCGCCCGGATCAAGCGATGTCGCTCTCACTGAAGCCAGCCCCGGCCCTGCCGCGACATAAAGCAGATAGCCACGCGCGGCGATGCCGAAGCGGGCGAGCACGGCGCCCGACCAGGTCTGGCGCAGGCGCAGCACATCGTATTCGGGCGCGATCGCACTGAGGCCCAGGCCGGGCGCCTGCACATTCGTCAGCGTCCGCGTCATGCTCGAATAGGCAATGTCCGCCTGCACACCGGCGACGAACGGGCCCGACTGCCAGTCATAACCCAGATTGACCCCGACAAGACCAGGCGATGTGGGATTGGTGCCGCCGCTGCCGGTCGAAAAGCCGGAGGCCGCAACGCCGCCGACGCCGACACCGGTGAAATCAAAGCGGCCGTATTTCGCGCCCGCACTGCCGTAGACGCCGATGCGCGGTCCGGCCCACAGGCGCGCGCAGTCAAGGCCGCCGCACAGCGCGCCGGGGTCAAACGATTGCGCGTGAACGGCGGACGGCGCGGCCAGAAGACCGGAAATTACCGCACCCGACAGAAGCGAGCGGAGTTGCCGCATCACGGCGGGGGCGCAGGGGAACATGAACTCATTCCAAATGAAGCATATAGTTGAAGATGTAGCCTAGGCTTCATATTCGTGTCAATATAGCACGGCCTTGGCAAAAGGGGAGCCCGCGTTCGACGAGGATCAAATCGTGAAGCTGTTGACACATCATCGTTATCTGACCGTAGTCTAAGCGGAATGTCGTATTCCAACCGAAGTCCTGCACCGGCCCCATGATCAAATGCTTGCCTTTCGCCGTACGCGCATTGCGGCCGATCATCGTGGCTGCGGGCCTTGGGGCATTGGCGTCGCAAACCGCCTTGGCGCAGACCGTTTTCGAGGAAGTGCCGTGGCGTAAGGCGCTTGAGGCGCGCGGCATCACGCTTGGTCTTAACGAACAATCGGAAATCTGGACCAACTTCGCCGGCGGCGTGCGCCGGGGAGCGACATTCAACGGCCTGACCACAGCAACCATCGATCTCGACCTCGACAAGCTGGCCGGTCTCAAGAAGACCCACTTTTACGCCAGCATGTTCCAGATTCACGGACGGGAGCCGTCGCTGAACATGGTCGGCACCCTGCAGCCGGTCAGCAACATCGAGGCCACCCGCGCCACACGCCTCTATAGTGCGTGGATGGAGACCTTGCTGCTCGACGACAGGCTGTCGTTGCGCGTCGGCCAGCAAGGCGCAAACGACGAGTTCATGGTGGGACAGCAGAGCGCGTTCCTGCTGAATTCGAGCTTCGGCTATCCCGCGCTGGCCGCAGCCAACCTGCCGTCCGGCGGCCCCAATTATCCGATCGCCACGCCGATGGTGCGCGCCAAATACAAGCTGACCGACGAGTTGACGGTTATCGGCGCCGTGTTCAACGGCGATCCGGCCGGTCCCGGCATCGGCGATCCGCAAAAGCGCAATCGCACCGGCACATCGTTCCGGGTGAAAGACCCTGTGCTCTATTTCCTCGAACTCTGGCTGGACCAGAACCAGGGCGAAGGCGCGCAAGGACTGCCGCGCACCCTCAAGATCGGCGCCTGGCATCACACCGGCACGTTCGCCGATCAACGCTACGACAATACGGGTGGACTGCTCGCCATTACCGGCGGCACGCCGCGCATGCACAAAGGCAACACCGCTTTCTATGCGCTCGTCGACCAGATGCTCTGGCAGCGGCCGGGAACGCGCGATCAGGGCATCGGCGTTTTCGCCTTGCTGATGGGGGCGCCCAGCGATCGCAACCTCGTCAGTCTCTATGCTGAATGGGGCGTGACCTTCAAAGCGCCGTTGGCGACCCGTCCAAACGACTTCCTGGGACTGGCGTTCAGCCTGTTGCGCACTAGCGGTCACGGCAAAAATTTTTACCTGGACGGTTTCGTCGCGGCCACGGGACTGATGCCGATCAAGCCTTACGAACTGTCGGTCGAGCTTTCCTATCGCTACCAGCATTCGGACTGGCTGACGATCCAGCCGTCGCTTCAATACACCATCAACCCCGGCGCTGGTTTGCCGCTGGCGGCCACGGGAAACCAGCAGACCAATCTGCGCAACGCGTGGACGTTTGGCGTTCGTTCGACTTTGACGTTCTGACATGACAGCCCCCTACGTCAGACCGGTAATCAGACCGGATTGTCGAGACTGAACTGATCGGCATCCTCGTCATAGGCGAAGACTTCGGCGTAACGGCCCCACTGGATCACCGTCTTCAGAGTTTGCGCGGCATAGTCCTCGGACATGAAATCTTCCAGCTCGTCGCGGAAGCGGCGGGCGGGCGCCAGATGGGTCGCCCGGTCATCGAGCACACGCCGGATATGGGCTGCGAGCGGGACGTAACTGAGCAATTGCTGGGCGAAGAGCTGCTTGCGCTGGTCGACTTCGGCATCGACATACCGACGCGCCGCCGGCAACAGTTTGAGATCGCCTCCCTCGAGTTCGGCAAAGCGCAGCAATTGCACCACTTCGGCGATCGGAAACAAATCATCGGCCTCGTATTGAAGCTCGCTGGCGAGCTGCGGCAGATCGGCTTTGCCGTTATACGGGCCGGCCGAGACTGCCTCCAGAAGGCCGGCGAGCGCATTCGTCGAGACCCTTGGCAGCGCCATGCCGATCCCCATTCCCTGAAACATCCCGTCGCGCGGCTGGCCCGGCGTCGCCTTTGTGGTCATCCGCACATAGATATCTTCGACCAGGGCGCGGAACGCCGGATCCTGGCGGTTGCGCGGATGCGGCAGATCGACCTTGATTTCTGAAGCCACGCGCCCAGGGTTTGACGAGAACACGAGAATGCGATCGCACATCAGCACCGCTTCCTCGATGTTGTGCGTCACGATCAGGATCGACTTGATCGGCATGCGGCCCTCGGACCAGAGGTCGAGAAGATCGGTGCGCAATGTCTCGGCCGTCAGCACGTCGAGCGCCGAGAAGGGTTCGTCCATCAGCAGAATGTCAGGATCGACGACCAACGCGCGCGCAAGGCCGACGCGCTGGCGCATGCCGCCCGACAGCTCCTTCGGATAGGCGCTCTCGAAGCCGTCGAGGCCGATGAGATCGATGGCGGCCAGCGCCCGCTTGCGACGTTCCTCCGCCGGCACGCGTTTGGCCTCGAGCCCGACCTCGACGTTCTGCAGAACGGTCAGCCAGGGAAACAGCGCAAAGCTCTGGAAGACCATGCTGACGCTGGCCTTGCGCTCCGCCTCACCATGCGGGAAATCAACGATGCCTTGCGTCGGCACAATCAGTCCGGCGATCGAGCGCAGCAGGGTCGACTTACCCGAACCGGAGCGGCCGAGCAGACCGACAATCTCATTGTCGAACAGAGTGAGATCGACATTGTCGAGCACGAGTAGTCCTGGCGCATCAGCGTTTCCGTAAACGTGACGGACGGCGCGGACCTCAACGAGCGGATGGTTTTGAACGAGGTTCATGACGTGCTCCTCTTCCTGATCAATCGAGACGCAGACGGCGCTCGGCATAGCGATACATCGGACGCCACAGGAGGCGGTTGACGGCAATGACGAAGACGCTCATCACCGCAATGCCCAGCGCCACGCGCGGATAATCGCCGGCCGTCGTAGCCTTGGCGATGAAAGAGCCGAGCCCGACCGCTTCAAGATGCCGGTCTCCCCAGGAAACGGCTTCGGCGACGATGCTGGCGTTCCACGAGCCGCCGGTGGCGGTCAGCGCGCCGGTGACATAATAGGGAAAGATCGCCGGCAGCGTGACCTGCCGCCACCATTGCCAGCCGCGAATGCCGAATATGCCCGCGGCTTCCTTCATGTCGGTGGGAATGGCGCTGGCGCCGGCAATGACATTGAACAGAATGTACCATTGCGTGCCGAGCACCATCAGCGGCGACAGCCAGATGTTGGGATCGAGACGAAAGGCGACAATGGCGGTCACAGCAAAGGGAAACAGCACATTGGCGGGGAAGGCCGCGAGAAACTGCGCCAGCGGCTGCAGCCGCTCGGCCCAGGCCGGCCGCAGGCCGATCCAGACGCCGATCGGCACCCAGATCAGGCTGGCAATGGCGATCAAAACGATGACGCGCGTCAGAGTGGCGAGGCCGAGACCGAACGTCGTCAGCACATCGCCCCAGGAGAGCGAGCGGGCGATAAAATTCTGCAGCACCCACGCAGCCCACAGGCAGGCGATGGCGATGACCGCGAGCCATAGGACGTTCAGCGCCCTATCGGCCACGCCGCCGGCGCGGATCGGCGGCGCAGGCGGAAGCCTCGGCCAATTGAAAGCGGGAAGATTGCGGATGGGCCAGGTGAGCGCAGCGAACAGACGCCGCAACAGCCGCGTGCGGCGGATGAGATCGTAAAGCCATGAGCTGGGACGCGCCTGCGACGCCGTCTGCTCGAAGCGGAATTTATCCGCCCAGGCGACGATCGGCCGGAACACGAGTTGATCGTAAAGCACGATGACCACCGCCATGGCGAGGACCGCAAGCCCGATGGCCTTGAAATCCTCGTTGGCGATCGCGATCGACAGCCACGAGCCGATGCCAGGCAGGGTGACCGTCGTGTCGCCGACGGTGATGGCTTCGGAGGCGACGACGAAGAACCAGCCGCCCGACATCGACATCATCGTGTTCCAGACCAGGCCCGGCATGGCGAACGGCAGTTCCAGGCGCACGAAGCGCCGCCAGGGCGAAAAGCCGAACTGGCGCGCCACCTCGTCGAGATCGGCCGGGATCGTGCGCAGCGACTGATAGAAGCTGAACGTCATGTTCCAGGCCTGGCTGGTGAAGATGGCGAAGATCGCCGCGCATTCCACGCCAAGCTCGCGGCCTGGAAACAGGCCCATGAAAAACGTCACGGTGAAGGTCAGAAAGCCGAGAACCGGCACCGACTGCAGGATGTCGAGCGCCGGTACGATGACCAGTTCGGCTTTGCGGCTCTTGGCCGCCAGGGTGGCCACCACAAAGGTGAACACAAGCGAAGCGGCAAGCGCCGCGAACATGCGCAACGTCGTCAGCAAGGCATATTCCGGCAAGCGCGCCGGATCGAGCACGACAGGCTGGGATTGCAGATGCGCGAGCGGCTGCCCCATCTGCTCGGCGCCCTGCACGACCAGCACGGCCGCCGCAGCAAGCAGCAGAAAAGCGATCAGATCTGCCCAGGACAGCGCGCCGCCTTTGCGCATAAAGCGCGCGAGCGGTCGAGCATCCTTGGAATCTTCGAAAAAGAAGACCACGGCTCACCTCATTTCGGCCGCGTCGGCCGCCACGAGAGAGCCTGGAAA
>JAQGJO010000563.1 GCA_028290595.1 Hyphomicrobiales bacterium
CGACTATTGCGGTTCGATTTTGGCGAGCTTCACATAATCGGCCCAATCTTTCAGTTCCTTCTGAAACAGCACCCGCGCCTGTTCGGGCGTGTTGATGAACGGATCGCCGCCGAACTTGTTGAGAAACTCCTTCGTCTCCGGCGTGACGAGGATTTCCTTGAACCATCCGTTGAGCTTTTCGACAATCGGCTTTGGAATGCCGGTAGGACCCATGGCGGCAAACCAGCCGGTCAGATCCATCGGCACGCCGAGTTCGGTCATCGTCGGTATATCGGGATTTGCCTCCAGCCGCGCGCCGGTGCTGACGGCAAGCGCGCGCAGCCTGCCGGCGCGCACCTGGATCATCGTATAGACCGGGTCGAACATGCCGTAGTCGATCTTGCCGCCGAGCTGATCGTTGAGCGAATCCTGGCCGACCCGATAGACCACCTCCAGGGCCTGGAGACCGAGTTTCTGCTTGTAGATTTCGCCCATCACCGTGCCGGTCGAGGCCGAGGTCGCATAGGTTGCCTTGTCGCCCTTGGTTTTGAGAAAGGCGGTGAGGTCGTCGAGCGTCTTCCACGGCTTGCTGGCGTCGACCGCGACCATGAAGGCCTGGCGGTTGAGTGTGGCGATGACCTCGATCGCCTTGCTCGCTTCCACCGGCGGCTTCTTGAACAGATGCATGTTGGCGGCAACGGCGCTGCCGGCATGCACATAGATCGTATAGCCGTCAGGCTTCGCCCGCGCCGTATATTCGGTGGCGATATTGCCGCTGGCGCCGAACCTGTTCTCGACCAGGATCGTGCGGCCGGCCAGCGGCCGCAGTTTCTCGGCGAAATAGCGCACCAAGGTGTCGGAGCCGCTGCCGGCGGGAAACGCGCAGATGAAGGTGATGTTGCGATCAGGGTAAGACGCGGTCTGTGCCTGTGCGCTTGTGCCCGCCGCGAAAGCGAAAGCCGCGAGCGCGCCCGCGCGAAGAATAAAAGCCCCAACCCTTCGAATGCTCACGTTCGCCTCCCAGCGTTCTGCAGAGTGATTTGATCGCGATGCTAACGTGCTTTGCAAGCTGTTGGAAACCTGAGAGCAACATCGCGTTGTGCCCACTCGGCGCAACGCGATGTTGCAAAGCGTGGGCAGGCGATAGACCTGCGGATATCGTCGAAACCAGGCTCACGCGGAACCTTGCAAAGCAGACCGCGTTGAGGTGGCTAGTTCGCAGAGCCGCGCGACTGAAAGGCCTGCGGAAAAGCTGCCCGGAACCTGCCGGGGTGTTCGTCATTGCAACGCACCACCGCCGGCCTGTCAGGGAGTTCGAAGCAAATACAATGGCTTATCTTGCCACTTTACGAACGCCGCGCGCCGCATTATATTTATGCTCGAATAGAGTATAAGGACCGACCGGCGCAGCCGGTTTTTTGAGGCCCAAGTTATACTCAGATAGAGTAAAAGAGGGTATCATGCAGACCGCCTTCCAGACCCAACCCGCCTTCGGCTTGAAGCAGACTTTGCGTCCCGGCCAGATCTTGCGGCCCGATCACATCAGCGCCGCTGAGCGCTTTGGCATTCTGCCGATGCCGAACCTTGCCTGGACGCCCGAGGTCGAGCGCGAGACGGCGCATCTGTATGAAAAGGTGAAGGCCGTCATTCCGCCGGTCGAATGGCCGTTCCATGCGCCTTATGTGAAGGCGATCAACGACCTCAAGAAAGAGCGCAACGCCGTCATCCTGGCGCATAATTACCAGACGCCGGAAATCTACAATTGCGTTGCCGATGTGGTCGGCGACTCGCTGCAGCTTGCCAAGCTCGCCACCCAGACGGAAGCCGACATCATCATCCAGGGCGGCGTGCATTTCATGGCCGAGACCTCGAAACTGCTCAACCCGGGCAAGACCGTGCTCATCCCGGATTCGAAGGCCGGCTGCTCGCTGGCTGAATCGATCACCGGCGCTGACGTGCGTCTGCTGCGCCAGCGCTATCCTGGCGTGCCGGTCGTCGCTTACGTCAACACGTCTGCCGACGTGAAGGCGGAAGTCGATATCTGCTGCACCTCGTCCAATGCGCTCAAGATCGTCGAGAGCATGGGCTCGGATCGCGTCATCTTCCTGCCGGATCGCTATCTGGCGATGAACGTCCAGGCCCAGACGAAGGTCAAGATCATCGCCTGGCATGGCGCCTGCGAAGTCCACGAGCGGTTCACCGCCGAGGAACTGCTGCGCTATCGCGCCGACGATCCGTCGATCCAGATCATCGCTCATCCGGAATGCCCGCCGGAAGTGGTCGCGGTGTCGGACTTCACCGGCTCGACCGCCGCCATGATCGACTTCGTCAAGACGAAGAAGCCCAAGCGCGTGCTGCTCGTCACCGAATGCTCGATGGCGTCGAATGTGGAAGCCGAGACCAAGGGCACGGAATTCGTCAAGCCGTGCAATCTCTGCCCGCACATGAAGCGCATCACCTTGCCGAAGATCCTCGAAAGCCTCGTCTACATGCGCGAGGAAGTGACGATCGATCCGGCACTGGCCGAACGCGCGCGCCGCTCCGTCGAGCGCATGATCGCGCTAGGCTGAGAAGAAGGCGGAATCCTTCTCCCGTTTACGGGAGAAGGTGGCCCTTGCGCAGCAAGGGTCGGATGAGGGCGAGTGTGGAGATAGTACTTAAAAACCTAAAGCACCGCTTTGATGCTCATCAACACCATATTCCCACCGCCCATCACAATATCATTCGGCACCCGCAATATCTTGTAGCCTTGTGCAGTCAGCCATCTGTCACGCTCGACATCATATTGCTTTTGCTCCGGCCGTTCATGCGGCCTGCCATCCAGTTCGACAATGAGGCGATGCTGGACACAGAGAAAATCGACGACATAAACCCCAATGGGAATCTGTCGGCGGAACTTGAGTCCGTCGAGGCTCGAGCCACGCAGGCAGCGCCATAGGGCAGCCTCGGCGTTCGTCATGTTGCGTAGGAGCTTGCTCTCGAAAGTAAGTTGGTCCGTGGGATAGCGTCTCATTCTCGACTCTCGACCTCATCCGACCCTCGCGTTGCGAGGGCCACCTTCTCCCACCCTG
>JAQGJO010000573.1 GCA_028290595.1 Hyphomicrobiales bacterium
ACGACCACAAGGTCCAAGTAATCAACCAAATTTGACGCCGAGAATGGCCCGCAGCTCCCGAGCTGGGGCCGTTCTTTTTTCGGGCTGTCTGGGCGGCGTTAGTGGCGTTGAAGGCCGTTACGACCCGAAGCTTGAAATGGAGCGAAAATGCCGGTCTTACTGGAAGGGCCAATATGCGCCAGGTGCACACAGGAAATCACGCCTTACAAGTGGGTGCATCCGAGCGAGGAAGATCGGTAGCGGATTTGCGTTTCAAGATGCCGGTCTGCTCGACCACGCGCGCGAAGTCCGCGACCGTCTTTTCGTTGATGGTCGACGGCTCAGGCTCGCGCGGCTGCCGGATCTTTGGCAGGTTTCGGCCAATCAGGAGCGTGAGGAAGCGGGATGCCATGGACTGGAACGTCAGCGTCCGTCCGAGCCGCTGCCTTTGATGTTCTGATTGTAAAATTTTCCCAGGGACGGCGCCACTACAAAGCCTCGAAGGTCGCTGCCGGCAATTCCTAGCAAACGCGGCGGGCGGGGCAAGCCGCGATAAAACCAAGACATTTTCCGAGGTTTGTATGCCGTTTGTATGTCACTTTTTATAGCAATATCAGTATGTTATTGACAATATAGATGTTTGATGCGACCAATGTGCCGTCGCGCTTTCCAGTTTTGCCAGAGTGATAGAGTGCCTGAAGCGACACCGGTTTTCACAAACCCCCTTCAGGGAGTGCTTATCAGTGGCGCGCAATTCCACCGCAGTTGAATCGTCTTCGGTTTCGTTCGCCGGCTACACGCCTTGGCGCGAGCGACCAAACTTGCAGCTCAAAATCGCCGCTGAGATCGCCGGCGTCTCACCGGCCTCGCTTTACCGCTTTTCCGACGAGGGAAAATTGAAGCTGAAGGAGTTTGGCGGCCGCACGCTCGTTGATACAAAAAGCCTGATAGCACTTATTGAATCGGCGAAGGACTGGACGCCAAAGCCGCGCGGTGGCGAGGCGCGCGCTGCTCGCAAAACGGCCGCGCGCTCAGCGCTGCAAGGTTGAGCATCGCAGTGGTGAATTCTTATTCGCGCCCGCGTGTTTCGCGGCGAGTAGGCGCCTCGATCGTTGGGCCGGGCCTGAGCGCGGTGCGAGCAGCCTGCAAGCCCTACGGCGAACAACTGGTTGGATTGTCCCCGGTGTTCGAGCTTATCGGACAGCACCTCGATACGACCGTGTCGCAGCCTGGCCACGATGGTTTCTTTTCTGCCAATCGGCAGCGCGTTATCGTCGTGGTGAGTGATGCGCGATGGGGCGGCCTGGTGCTGCTCACTGAAGTACGCGCCGACGAGATCGAGAGAGCCCTGACAGTTCACGCGCTGCCAGTTACCAGCAAACAGCTTTCTGATGCGGTTTGCCACGGGTGGTCAGATTGGAGCCGTCACGCCCGCAAAAGCTTCCGACGCGGCACCCCTGCGTGGAATGAACTGGCAACCGTATCCGTCGGCGGTCTCTTGTTTATTTGCCCGGATGCAAGAAGCAAGCTGGTAGCAGTCGCCATCAGCGGCGAAACGCCTGTGCTCGCCATCGCCTTGGATTCCACGGGCACGACCCGCAAGCGGCTGAAGTGCAGTATCCGCGCCATCGTTTTTCCGTTGCCAAGTTGGGCTCGCGCTTCCGGCGCTGTGGCCGGTCATGCGTAGTCGAGGCGCGATATGAATGCTCCGTCAAAAACTACACCGGCCACGTTCGAGGCGTTCTGGCGACTAGGCTACCGCCGCTTGGTGCCGGTGATTCCCCCCATTGCCGAGATCAGCGAGCGCTCTTCGCTGTTCAAGCGCATCGGGACATCGCAGGATGGCCGCGGCAAGACGCCAGGCGTGCGCGGCTCCGATGGCAAGTGGCATTCGTTTGACTGGACACGGCACGAATCCGACGAGCTTGATTGCCAACGATACCAGCGCATGGGCGCCGGTATCGGCGTCAAGATGGGGCAAGGCCTCTATTTCATCGACGCCGATACGCTCGACAAGATACTAGCCGGTATAATCCAGATGACGGCCGTCAAGCATTTTGGCGTCCTGTGTGCAAGAATTGGACGATTCCCCAAAGCGGGCTACCCGATCCGCGTCTCTTCGCCGATCAAATATATGCGGATTGACTTCGGCGACGGCGAGCGCGTCGAGATCCTGGGCGAGGGGCGCCAGGCTGTCTTCGCCGGCGTGCATCCGAAGACGAATCTCCCATATGTTTGGCCAATAGCTTTAAAGCCGTTCGACGAGCTGCCGATCTTCTCACCGGCCCAAGTCGTGGCGTTCCTCGAGGAACTGCGAACGCTGTTGCCGGCCGCCAAGCCTGTCATAACCGAGGGCGCGACGACCGACATCAGCCAGGCGTCTCTGCGAGGATCGATCGAGACGGTGCGCAAGGCTGTCGCGGCCACGCCGAACACATCGGCGGCATTTCCCACGCGCGAGAGCTATCGAGATTACGGTTACGCCATCAAGGCCTCTTTGCCCGACGACGAGCCGACGGCGTTCGAGATATTCGCGGAGTGGTGCGGCCGCTGGACAGATGGCACCAACGACCCGGATATCGTCGCGGCCGACTGGCGCCGCATGAAACCGCCGTACAGACGCGGCGCGGGCTGGATATACGAGCTCGCCGAGCAGCACGCTCCCGACCAGTTCAAAAAAATCGATGTCTATTTTGACGTGATCGCCGAGCCAAAGGAAAGCTTGGTCACAGGTTACGCCGGTATCTTTGGACTATCACCGCCGTTGGCACCTGCGGCTGTGGAGTTCTCTGAACCGCTCGATATCTTCGGCGACGCCGATCCTGCCGAATTGTCGGACCCGCAGGCGGGGTCCCTGCCGCCGCTCATTGAGCGATGGGCACGCAGCGAAGCTCGCCGGAAGGGCGTGCCGTACATATTCGCGGCCGCAGCAGCGATAGGCGTCGCTTCGTCCGCAGTCGGGAGCTCGCTTCGGATCTCGCCGCGGGTGCACGACGACGGCTGGCTCGAGCCCGCAGCCCTGTGGCTTGCGCTCGTCGCGGATCCCGGCAGTGCAAAATCTCCGATCATCAGCGCGGCTGTCGAGCCATTGCGCCGGCTGGACAGTGAACGCGGCAAGGCCGATCAGGCCAAGCATGACGCGTGGGCGGCAGCGTCGAAGAAAAAAGGCAAAGACCATCCGGACCCAGGGCGCGAACCGATCGTCCGGCGTAGCGTCGTGGACGACGTCACGATGGAACGCCAGGTCCGCATTCATGCTGACAATCCGCGCGGCCTGCTCCGCGCTCCCGACGAACTGTTCGGCTTGTTTGGCTCGCTCGGCGCGTACAAAAAAGGCGCTGACGGCGATCGCAGTCAGGTTTTGCGTCTCTTTGAAGGCAAAGAAGTCATCGTCGACCGCGTCGGCGCCGGTTCGATCCGCGCCGATAAAGCGCTAATGGGGATTATTGCCGGCACACAGCCTGAAAAGCTGAAGACGCTCGTTCGGGATCTGAGCAATGATGGCATGCTTCAGCGGTTTATTTTCATTCTGCATGATGGAAAGGAACGTCAGGGCATCGACGAAGCGCCGGATCGGGATGCGCTCGCGAGCTATGCGCGCGCAATCAAGGGGCTGGCATCAGCAGAGTATGCCTATTGCCCGCCGATCAAGCTGTCGGCCGATGGCTACGCGGCACTCGCCGAAATGACGCGCCAGACGGCTTCGCTCAAATCGATCCCCGCCACCGCCGCGGCTTGGCGGGGCCATGTCGAGAAGTGGGGCAAGTTCCTGCCGCGGCTGATCCTGACCTTTCACGCGCTCGAAGAGTTCAGCGATCTCGGGGCGGTTGATCCTGAAAAGGAAGTCAGTTTGGCAACGGTCCGCCGAGCGATATCGTTCGCGCGCTTTCTGCTGATCCGGCACGGCCTGCGCTTTTATGAGACATACTTCGGCGCCAGCGAGGCCGCGAACGAAGCACGGGAGATTGCCGGCTTCGTCCTGAGCAAGGGCGCGTCACTGGCTGAGCTAACGCGCAAGACGGTCTACGATGCCCGCAAAGACCTGAGAGGCCCGCGGAACCTGCCCATTCTCTTGGCGGCCATGGCCGAGCTTGAAAATGCCGACTGGTGCTCTGTGACGGCTCGGCAGGCCGACGGGCCGACACGCTGGCGCGTCAATCCGATGGTGCATGACCGGTTTGACGAGCGGGCGGCCCGGGAGCGGACGAACCGCGCCGAGCGGCAACGGCGGATTGTTGAGGCCGGAAAGCAGCGGCAGGAGTGGAGCAGGATGGACAGTGAGACCGAAAATGAAGCCGAAACAGGCTTTGAGGGCTCAAAGTGACATACAAAAAAGGAGGATCGCGGAAAAAGCGGCTTGCGTGCGCGCATAAGTCAGAACTCTTTTGCTTCTTCTCTCACTCAAAGTTCTCTTGCCTCCTAGTATCTCATGTGCGCGCAAGCCGCTTTTTCCGCTGCGCTGTCTTGGCGGCGGTTGAAACTGCCGGTGGCATACGAAAATGGGCTCAGGCAACGGCCGACTTAAAGCCGCTTTTTCCGCGATACCTCAATGGCGCCGACGCGGGGCGGTGCTCGGTTGGCTAGGCGCGGGCAAACATCAAGCCTGGACCCGTGGCGGCGCTCGGCTCGATTTCGGCGGATTGCCCTAGAGAACTGCCGAGCGAATAACGTCAAGGCCAAGGCTGCATCCCGTTGTGGCGCCAAGCGGAAGCGGGATGGGCAGCCTTGCGAGAAACCGGCGTTGAAGGGCCGGACCAGATGTAGGCAGCATGGGGGTGGGACCCCCTCTGGCAGCCAATGGCATACAGTTGTTTGGCCTGACGATTCAACGCCGGCCGGTGTCGTAAAATTTCAACGTAAGCTTCGCCAGCAACAAAAATTTGCTGCGGAGCGGGCGGCCCGGCGCGCAAAAATGACCGAAGAGGAGTTGGCACGTCATTTAGCTTGGCACAGATCGCATCGGCCTGGCCCGGGAGCCGCCCGGGCCGCTCAACGGGAGCTGACGAGGCAGAATGCGGACGCACGGGCTACGATCGCTGTGAGGCCTTCTGAGCCCGTCTCAGGCGTCGAATTGACCCACGTCATGGCCAATCTGGCCGCTGCCAAGGCCCGTTTGGCGGAATTGGAAGCTCAAGAAGCCATCAGGATCGACGACCAGGGGGACTCTCATGAGCATTGACGACGAGCGTTTCGCCGATCTCCCCGCGGAGCGGGGCAACGAGGATACTCGCCGGCGCGCCCGCGAGCGGCTGATGACCGAAGGCGCTGAAGTCGGCGTGCGCGTGCTGATCGAGCTGGCGGAAGATAAAACTCAAAAAGGGTCCACCCGCGGCGCCGCGGCCAAAGCGCTGGTGCATTTGTCCGGCTCAACGGCGCCGATGTTGTCGCAGGAAGACTTGGCGGACATGCCAGCCGAACAGATACGCGCCTTGCTCGCCGAGGCGCAGCGCGCGCTCGAGGCTCGAATGAACAAACTGAAGACGATCGAGCACGTCGGGACAGTTCCTGCAAAAAACCCGCCGGGAAGCATGTTCGATTGAGTCTAGGCGTTCTGCCAAGCCGCGCGCGACCGAACGCGGGCCGTTGGCAAATGCGAGGGTCGCAAAAGCCATGTCGAGCTCAATCCGGGCCTGGTGAGTGAGGCCAAGCGCCTGCGCCGTCGCCCGCTTCTCGCTTTGCCCCTGGTACGGATTTTACCGTTCCGTCCGCTTCTGCCGGTGCGATCCATCGAAGGCATGCTGCGGGGCCTGGGGTCCACAGAAACATAACGAGTCCCCACGATCAAAAAAAGTCGCTGCGTTCTCTGATGCAATTCCCGATGAACCGAAAAGTCTATTTATAAAAAGTTTGCCACGCCTTTTTAGAACGGCGGAGCGCTTGTGTCGTTGCGTAAGGGATTGTCCGGCGGACTATTTGCGCCCGGTGCGAGCCATCTCGCTCAAAATGCGCGCCACCCGGCGTTTAACGGCGCGCTTATGAAGGCGCCGTGACATCTTGTCTTTGGCCCTTCGTTCCTGAAGCGCTGCAAATTCGGACGTGCCTGGCATCGGCGGAATTTTTGCCAAAGCGGCGAGGCGCTTGTTTTCGAAATGCTCGACTAGGTCCGTTTCGTCAATCAATGGAGGCCGGCCCGGTATGTACGGAATGCGTCCACGCAAACAGAGATACCAAATTTGCCGCGGGGTGCGCTCGAATTTAATTGCGGCTTCGGCGATCGTCAGCAGGATGAATGGTTTCGGCTCTGCGCCTGCGGACACGAATTCGAATTTTTCCGATTCTCCCTTCGCCCGTTTTTTCCGACCAGTTGTAAGTTTCACCTCGCGCATAACGCGTCGTTGTTTTGCCCGTGCGACATATATTTCCAAATCTTTTTCATCGATCGTGACCGGCCGGCGGCGCATGTATCCCAGCTTTCGGTCGAGTCGAAGCCGCTTAACGTGAGCGCATGAACGTCGCAGCAATTTTGCCGCTTCACTCTCAAGCAACAGTTTTGGCAGATGAATCTCTGATGGCGTATCGGTCATGCGCTGATGAAACTGCGCGGGCTACGTGTTGTCAAACGGCAGATTTGTATCGGTATGCGCATGACAACGAAAGCCTTCCTTACAGCCATCTAGCCCCGTAGATTCAAAATCGAGCCAGAAGTGCTGCAGTAATAGAGTAGCTATCACAGTCCGGAGTCTCGGCGGGATGTCCAGGCGAAAGCTAAAGACGTCGAGGGCCGCAGTCTCAGGCACTTCTAACTCCGGACGCTCACATAGCGCTTAGAAGGCGCGGGGAGACCAAAATGAATGATACCACGTCGGAAGCTTTCGAGACCGAATCTGTTGCCGCAATCGAAAGGGATCTACGGGATTCCCGACGGAAGAGGCGCGCAGAAGATTTCCTGTTTCACCTAGAAGAGCTCATGTCTGTCTACAGGAACACCACGAACCGCTTGCTGAAACAGCGATGCTCCCGCTTGCTCGGAATGAGTCGATGACAGGCGATTGACCGGCAAGTGGTTGACTTCAAGAGGGGCGCCAAGGTCGGTGCCCCTCTTAGTTAGGGGCCATGCCTGTGGCCCCGCACCACGAAAATGAGGCTTTTCCGGCTGCTTGCGCGCAAGCCGCGCCCAACAATCTCGAGAAATGCCTAATACTGCTGCATTACGTCTACATTCATGATGTTATTACAGGCTTGAAAGGCGATCGGCCGCGGCGCCAGCCTGACGCGGGGCAGCTCGGCGCCGGCTCGGAGATGAGGCTTCGTCGCTCGGTGAGTGGGAACGGCCCGGTCTGTGCGGGCGGTACAGCACTGCAAATATTGCGCAGTGTGAACGGCTGCGGCGGGCCTCTCGCTAGGGATCCCTGCACGGCCTAAAGCGGTGTCAGCAAGGAAGTCGGATCGCATGGCCATAACGGCCCTGGCCAGAGCGGATAACCCGTTAAGGGCCGGCTGATCGATCGGGAGCTCGCAACAGCCCTGGGGCATAAATGGCGCCAGCGGTCGTCGTCGCTATCCGCCATCCACAATTCCGAAGAGCAGGGGCGACGGTTTCTCGGCGCTTATAGGGCGATCGATCGCGGCGCCTGTCCGGTGCGGGGCAGCTCGCCGCCGGCTCGGAGCCGGACCTGGCCCCCGGGTGACGGTTTGGGGCATTAAACGCAGGCTGCGTCGGACGCGCGCACAAAAATTTTACGCCAAAACTGATTTCCGGGCTAGCCGGCCAGGGCGCGGACGCTACCCAAGAGGAATTCCCTTTTCAGACATACATTTTTGAAACACAAAGAGCGGCTTTTGATCGCCTACCGTGGTGGCATTGTTCAGGACTTTTGATGTTAGCGAATTGTAGTAGGCATCAAACCCCCGATAAAAACCTTCCAGCCCCTTTTCGCTGGGCGCCGCGCGTACTGCGGCAACGCACTGCTTAACGACCCTGTCGATTGCCCCTGTCTGATCAGGTGCGGCCTGCGTTTGAGCTAACGCTGACGCGCCGCACAGCCCAATCGTGATGGCCGACGCCGCGGCTACAAAATGCATATGCTTCATGTCTTCCCCCGCCTTGAAATGCGTCCAGCCTCGAAAGAAAAACCGGCCGCCCGCGCGCTATAATTTTTCGTTAATGCGTGACGCTATCACGCGATGCCTGCCGGCGTGAAGCGAGTTGGCACGATCGACGCGAGTTGGATCTGATCGGAAGGGCTATTGCACCGCGGCCGAGACGCCCACGGGCACTGCTCCCGTTCACTCGTCGGTAAGAAACTAGGGCCTATTCTTGCTGAGCGATACCTTTCGGCTCGCGACCGATCACCCCCATTAACAAAAGAGCCACCTCGGGCTCTCGGTGATCCGTCATGGCCTATCCGACAATCTACCCGCTCAATTACAGCTACACCGGCTTTCAGCAAGCGCAGGGCAACAACTCGTTCCCCGGGACGCAACTCGATGCGGATTTGCATGGCCTTCGCGACAGCGTCAGTGCTTTGGCGTTGTTCACAGGGGGCATCATCCGCTCAGACGGTCGGCTCAAAAATGGCGTTGTCACCCGCGATAGCTTGGCGCCGGCCCTGCAGACGGCCGGGATCGCACCGGCGAATGCGTGGACGAGCGCCACCAGCTACGCCGTCGATATCGCCGTCGTTCACAATAGCAATCTTTACCGCGCCCTGGTTGCACACACGTCCGGCGTTTTCGCGACCGACCTCGCCGTCGGCAAATGGGTTTTGGTCAGCGCGCTTATCGGCAATGATCAGGCCATCACACCAGAGCAGTTCCGGCTCGCAATCGATGCCGATTGGACCAATGCGTTTCAGAGGCTGGCAAGCCACGTCAATACCTATGGTGGTTGCCGCGTAGAGTGCGGCCAAAACGTCGTCTACAATATTTGGTCCGCTGGAAGTACCCCGACGACCTTGATGGTTTTCAACAATGTCCAAGGGCTCACGATCAACAGCAATTCGGCGAGGTTCACCACGGACAACCTGTTCGCCGGTTTTGAGACGCCGCGCCTCGTCTTTTTTCGCGGCTCGAGCGGCATCATCAACGGGCTGGACTTCGAGCAAACCGGGCTCACCACCCTGCAATCTCAGAAAGGTGCAGTGCTGTTCGAAATTGGAGATCACTCCGGAGGACCCAGCAGCTCGAACGTCATCCTCAACAACATCAGGCAATTTGGCGGTACCCAGGGAATCACCGTAGCTCCGGGGCAGCCCTATGCTCTGCGCAGCGCCGCACGCATTGAGGTCAATAACGCGGAGTTCGATACGGTTTTCTATCCGCAGCTATTCCAGGGGGCGGGCGAGCAATATACTGCGCGGGGAGTATCGACCAAATACGCCGGGCGATCCTATTTCTCGGAAGGTAGCGGCCAGCACGATGTTGACATGGTCAGCCAGGGCTCGGCCAGCGGCAACGCCGATTGCGTCATCGTCTCGTATGCCCGGCCGCTGAACATCGAAGAGCGGAATTCCAATTCCAGCATCAAGCTACGCTATCGCAACCTGGGCCGCGTCGCCGACACGATCTCCGAGGCGTGCGTCGTCCTTGCTATGCGGCAGACCGTGGCGCCCGTGTCAATCACGGCCGCGGCCAACAACGGATCAGGCAAGACTCGTCTGACGGTCGATTCCGCTGCCGACATGGCAACTGGCCAAGAATGGTTTTTCAGCAGTGCAACGGGTACGACGGCCATCAATGGCAAACATGTCGTCACCAAAATTGACGCGACCCACATCGATTTGTTGGACGTCACCTACGTCGCCAATAGCCCCGCCGGCAACGTCCGCGTCCCGGTCACGATCAAAAACATCGATCTCGATTTCGAGGTAAGCAGTTCCGACGGCTACCAGCAGCCGCCGCTGTTGCTGACCTACAAGAACAAGCATGATCTTTCCATCGACGATTCCGGCGTGCCATGCGGCTACACCATCGAAAATCTGTCCATCCGGGGAACGGCGAAGGGCTATAACAATGGCACGCGGGCGCTGGATCTGTTCAGCAACGATTACGGCTCGCTCAGCACCGGGCATTCCTACGGCGTCTGGACCGGCGAAACCATCCGCAATGTCAGCGTCAACGGCCTCACGCTGGAAGGAACGTCCAGCGACGTCAAGATCAACGCCACCGATATGATCAATCTGGAATTGATCAACATCGTCAGCGCCAGCGGCTTCACCTGGACGGTCACCGATCCCAACGTGGTAGCCTACCGCCGGAATGTGATAGCGACCGGCCTCACCGATCCGGTGCTCGGGTTCTTCTAGATCGCGCCAACGACATACGAATTGGGCTTCTCCGGCACGTCAGGCACTGCGCGCTTCTGGAACGACACCTCCGGTTCGCGCGTCGATGTCAGGGCGCCGACCGGCGGGATAGGCAACGTCAACATCACCTGGCCGGGGATTTCCGGAACCGTGGTGACGGAAGCCGGCGCCGCGACGCTCGCCAATAAGACAGTTGC
>JAQGJO010000575.1 GCA_028290595.1 Hyphomicrobiales bacterium
TCATCACCAACAAGACCTATTATGCGCCGACCAGCAGCAAGGTCACTCTCACCGACGCCGAAATCGCTCGCTGTCCGTGCGGCGGCAAGATCGACCAGATTCGTTTCTTCGACCCGGAAATGCTGGCGACCGTGCGTCCGATCTGGACGGAACGCCTCAACACCGAGGTTCTGCCGCAATGGAAGACGCGCTAAGGCGCAGGGTCGATTGAAGGCATGTTCCGCGGCGCAACGCGCGCCTGTAAGCGCGCGACCGCTGCTCGTTTCGCAGAAGAGGTGACGCCGTGAAACCGGACACGCGAAAGCAGTTGAAACTCGGCGCCTTCTTTCATCCGACCGGAAATCATGTGGCGGCGTGGCTGCATCCCGAGGCGCAGATCGACGCCGGCATGAATTTCGAACATTATGCGGATATCGCCCGCACGGCCGAGCGGGCGAAGTTCGACCTGATTTTCCTGGCCGATTCCGCAGCGACCCGCGACGGCAATCTCAACGCGCTCAGCCGCTGGCCGCAATATATGGCCTTTTTCGAGCCGACGACTTTGCTGTCGGGCCTTGCCGCCGTCACCAAACATATCGGCCTCGTGGCGACGGCAACAACCACTTACAACGAGCCCTATAATATCGCGCGGCGCTTCGCTTCGCTCGACCTGATGAGCCACGGCCGCGCGGGCTGGAATGTCGTTACCTCATCGAATGTGTCCGAGGCCTATAATTTCAGCCGCAGCGATCATCTCAATCACGACGAACGCTATGAGCGGGCGCTTGAATTCGTCGAAGTGTGCTGGGGCCTTTGGGACACGTGGGATGACGATGCCTTCGTGCGCGACCGCGCCAGCTCGACGTATTTTCAGCCTGATAAAATGCATCACCTTGCCCACAAGGGAAAACATTTCTCGGTTCGCGGCCCGCTTAACGTGGCGCCATCGCCGCAGCGCCGGCCGATCCTTGCCCAGGCAGGCGCCTCCGAAGTGGGGCGCGAATTCGCCGCCCGCATCGCCGAACTCATCTTCACGCCGCTCCACACGATCCAGGAGGCCAAGGCCTTTGGCGCCGATATCAGAGGCCGCATGGCCAAATACGGCCGCGACCCCAACGACGTGAAAATCATGCCCGGCCTGAATGCCATCGTCGGCAGAACCGACGAAGAAGCGCAGGAAAAATTCGAGCAGCTTCAGGAGCTGATCCATCCCGATGTCGGGCGGCAGTTGCTGTCGACGGAACTCAACGGCGTCGATCTTTCGCCCTATCCCGTCGACGAACCTTTCCCTTTCCATATCTTCGAGGGCAAGCTGATTGTCGGCAGCTCCGGCCAGCGCATTTATGACAAGGCCAAACGCGAAAATCAGACGTTGCGCCAGGCCTATCTCGCCTATGCGGGCGCACGCGGCCAGCGCACATTGATGGGTTCGGCCAAGACGATCGCCGACGAAATGGAAGAATGGCTGATGGCCGATGCCGTCGATGGCTTTCTGGTCCAGCCGTCTTATTTGCCCACAGGCCTCAACGAATTCGCCGACCTGGTGGTGCCCGAACTCGTCCGCCGCGGCATATTCCGTTCGGAATACGAAGGCTCTACAGTGCGCGAGAACCTGGGGCTGCACAGACCCGTCAGCCGATACCAGGCGGGTTCGGCGGCAAAAGCAGTGTAATGCAGAAAACTCGAGGCCAGATGCGGGCCGGCAAAGACCAACAGACATGATGCAGGCCGTCTCGCCGGATAATGCGCCAGACATAACCAGCACTCATGCCCGGCGGCTGGCGTGGACGCGCATGGGCATCACCTCCCTGCTGTTGCTGCCGAGCCTGCTGATGATCTTCGTTTTTCTCGGCCTGCCGCTCGTCGTTATTTTCATGCAGAGCCTGCAGGACAATGTGCTGCTGCAATTCACCCCGCCGGGGATCGAGAATTACAAATATCTGCTGACGCGGCCGTATTATTTCGATGTGGTCGTGCGCACCTTGCGGCTGTCGCTGCTGACCACCGTTTTCGCCATTCCGCTCGGCTATCTCGCCGCCATGGCGCTGCCGGTGCTGAAGGGCCGGCTCGCCAACATGGCGATCATGGCGCTGACGTTTCCGATCCTCGCCGGGCCGCTGGTGGTCATCCTGGGATGGATGGCGCTGCTGCCCGACAGCGGGCCGCTGTTTGGACCGCTGGTGCGCGCCGGGCTGATCCGTCCGCCGCGGATTCTCGGCAGCGAGACCGCCATCGTCATCAGCCAGATTCAATTCGTGCTGCCGTTCGCGATCCTCACCCTCTATACGGCGCTCAAGCAGATCCCGCACGATCTTTACGAGGCTGCGGTTAGCAACGGCGCGGGCGGGTTGCAATCCTTCCTGCATGTGACCTTGCCGCTCAGCCTGCCCGGCGTGCTGTCGACGACGATCATCGTCTTCTCGCTGGCGGCCTCGAGCTTCATCGCGCCGCATTATCTCGGCGGCGCCGCCGACCTGACCCTGTCGACCCTGATCACGAATTTCGTGCTGGGCACATTCAACGCCCCATTGGCCGCGACATCCTCGATCCTGCTGCTGGTGATGATGCTGGTCTCGATGTTCGTGTTCGTCAAACTGTTTGGAAGGTTCATCAGGCCATGAAGGGGATGAGGATCACGTTCTCTTGGATCTATCTGGCGCTGATCTATCTGTTCATTCTCGGGCCGATGTTTTTCGTTCTGGCGGCTTCGTTCAACACGGAGACGAGCTTTCCCGCCGCGTTCGAGG
>JAQGJO010000590.1 GCA_028290595.1 Hyphomicrobiales bacterium
TGATCCCCGGCACCTTCGCGCTCAAGCAGAACGCCTCGAACGATTATATGGTCGATCGCGACTTGCAGAAGCGCGGCGTCTTTTCCGGCATTCGCGGCGTCAACACCCAGGACTTCGCCTTGCAGGAAGGCATGGGCGCGATCGTCGACCGCTCGAAGGAGTTTCTTGGCTCGACTGACAAGGCGATCGTGACCTTGCGCCGCCTGCTGCTCGAAGCGACGGGCATGGTGGAGAATGGCGAAGCGCCGCGCGGGCTCGATCCGGACAAGCACGGCAACATTCGCGCCCACGACGACCTGCTGCCGCAGACGGTCGACTGGCGCGAGCGCTTTGCGCAGGATGCGCTGGCGCGCTGGTAATTATTGGAGCGAGGAACAAAAAGAATGGCGATGGATTCCCGAATTGCGCGTCTGCGCGCGCTCGACATTTGCGATCTCTCCGACGCGGTCGATGCGCTGGGTCTGAAGCCGGCGGTGACTGGCCTGTTTCAGGTCAGCGCCGGCAAGCCGATCGCCGGCCGCGCGGTGACGGTGAAACTGATCGCCGGCAATGCGCCGCCATCCGACCACCCGCGCCATCTGTGCACGAGCGCCGTCGAGGCCGCGGGACCAGACGACATCATTGCCATCGAACAGCGCTCCGGCCTCGATGCCGCGGCCTGGGGCGGCATTCTCGCGCGCGCGGCGCAGGTGCGTGGCATAGCCGGCACCATCATCGATGGGCCGGCCCGTGACATCGAAGAATCCAACCGCATCGGCTATTCCGTCTATGCGCGCACGATGACCTGCCGCACCGCGCGGGGGCGCATTCACGAAGCCGAATGCCAGACGCCGATTTCGTTTGGCGACCTGACCTTGCATCCGGGCGACTACATCGCCATCGACCGCAGCGGCTGCGTCGTGATTCCGGCCGCAAGCATCGACGATGTCCTGTCGCACGCCGAACAGATCCGCGATCGCAGCGACGACATGTGCATCGCGGTTTACGCCGGCGTGCCGGTGTCGCAGGTCATGGGCGGCAATTACGAACACATGCTGCAAGAGCTTAAGAAGTAGAGAGAGCTGCTACAAACCACCAGAAGCCCTCATCCTGAGGAGCACGCGTAGCGTGCGTCTCGAAGGACGGGGGTGATAGGCTCCACCTTGCCGTCATGGCCGGCCTTGTGCCGGCCATCCACGCCATGATGCGCTTCACGATGGAAAGAAAGACTTCTACCGTCGGCTTCTTTTGCAACAGCGAGGCGGTATCACCGCGTAGATACCCGCGACAAGCGCGGGCATGACGCGTTGGTTAGCTGCGGCATGATGCCCCCGTCCTTCGAGACGGCGCTACGCGCCTCCTCAGGATGAGGGCTTCTGTTGGCTGTATGTTCCTTCAAACAGTTCAGCGAACTTATTGTCAGGCTCTCAAGACATCGTTCGTATCGCATGGCGGGCGTCTGGATAATTCCACAACTTGCGATAGTCTGACCCCAAGCCGACACCGTCGGCCGCAGTTGAGGGACTGCGTGAGGGGGCAGAACAACGTGAGTTTTTTCATCGGGACGGACGTCGGCGGCACATTCACCGATTTGTGGATCACCGAGGACAGTGGCGAAACGCGCGTCTTTAAAAGCCCGACAACGCGCGACGTTCTGGGGGGCGTCATCGATGCGCTGCGGCTGGCGGCGGAAAGCTATGCTCTTTCGTTCGATGCTCTCTGCGCCCGCATCGATCGCTTCGGCCATGGCACGACTGTCGGACTGAATGCGCTACTCACCGGCAATGTCGCCAAGACCGCGATATTGACGACGCGCGGCTTCGCCGACACGCTCGAGATCGGCCGCCTGCGCCGCCAGACGTCCGGCCTCAACGAAACCGAGGTGACGGATGTCTATCAGCGCAACCGCCATCCGCCGCTGGTTCCCCGCGCCCTCGTCATTGAGATCGACGAGCGCATCGACGTCAACGGCCGCATCATCTGCCCGCTCGACGAGGCTCAGGCGCGCACGGCGATCAAGGCTCTGAAGCAGCAGGGCGTCGAAGCGATCGCCGTCTGCACGTTGTTTGCCACCGTCAATCCCGTGCATGAAAAGCGCATCCGCGACATTGCGGCGGAAGAACTGCCCGGCTGCTTTATCAGCATGTCGCACGATATCTCGCCCAACATCGGCGAATACGCCCGCATGTCGACGACGGCCGCCAATGCTTCGCTCGGGCCGCTGGCCGGGCGCTATCTGGCAAAATTGGAAGCAACCCTGCGCGAGGCCGGCATGAAAGTGCCGATCATGATGATGACCTGCGCCGGCGGCGTCCTGCCGACGTCGGTTCTCAACGATCGTCCAGCCTATGCGCTGTTCTCCGGCCCCGCCGCCGGCGTCATGGGCTCGCAGGCCATGGGCGGCCAGATCGGGTTGAAGAATATCCTGACGACCGATATCGGCGGCACCAGTTTCGACGTCGGCGTGATCGTCGATGGTCGTCCGATCATGCGCTCGGACATTTCCGTCGCCGGCGCCGACATTCGCGTTCATTCCATCGATGTCGATTCCATCGGCGCTGGCGGCGGCAGCATCGCCTCCGTGCGCACGGGCGGCGAATTACAGGTCGGGCCGCGCAGCGCCGGCGCCAATCCCGGCCCTGCCTGCTATCTGCGCGGCGGCAAGGAGCCGACGGCGACCGACGCCGATCTCGTCCTCGGCGTGCTCGACCCGTCGAACTTCATCGGTGGCCGCATGACGCTCGACGTGCAGGCGGCGAAGGATGCGATCGAGGAATATGTGGCGAAGCCGCTCAACATGAGCGTGACGGAAGCCGCCTGGGGCATACGCAAGATTCTCGACAGCCGCATGGCCGACCTGCTGCGCCGCATGACCATCGAGCGCGGCTACAATCCGCGCGATTTCACTCTGTTCGCCAATGGCGGCGCCGGGCCGTCCCATGCCTGGGTGCTGGCGGCGGAACTCGGTCTCGACGGCTTTGTCGTGCCGGCGGCAGCGACCGCGCAGTCGGCATTCGGCACCGCCAATTCCGATCTCGTCTTCTCGACCGAGCGGCCGTCCTATGCGCGCATTCAAGCCGGACGGCAGCCGAACGAGGATGAATTGGATCGCATCCGCACAGGCTTGCAGATCGCGCTCGAAGACGTGCGCGCCAATCTGAAAGCCGCGGCGGCAGGCACCAATGTCACAATCGAGAAATTCCTCTCAATCAGGTTTCGCGGCCAGTCGAACCATCTCGATATCGCCACGACCGGCGAGAGCTTCGATCTCGCAGCCTTCCAGGCCGTCACCGCCAGTTTCCAGAAGCAATACGAGACGCTGTTCGGCAAAGGCGCATCCTATGCCGGCGCCGGCTTCGAAATCCTCTCCGTCCGCGTCACCGGCATCGCGGCTCTGCCACCGCCCTCCGCAAGCAATATCGGCCAGCCGTTGCAGCGTAAGGGCTCGCGCCCCGTGGTCTTCGACAATCCGGCCGAGGCGGTCGACACGGTGATTTTCCATACCGTGTTTCCGGACGCCGCGACCGATGTGCGCGGCCCCTGCATCATCGAGTTCCCCGGCCAGAGTGTGGTTGTTCCGCCCGGCGCGCGCGCCACGGCCGACGCCAAGGGCAATCTTCACGTCAGGTTCAGCGCATGACACAGGAAACCGCACTCAACCCCGTTCTCTTCGAAGTCATCCGCAATCGTCTGGTGGCGATTTCGGAAGAAATGCGCATCGCGCTTCAAAGCGTGTCGGGCTCACCCACCGTCACCGAGGCGTCGGACTTCTTCACCGGCGTGTTTCTGCCCGATGGCTCCTGCGCCTCCATGGGCTTTCAGGTGGCGTTTCAGGCGCCGGTGTGCGGTGCCTTCATCCGCCACATCACCCATAAAACAAAAATGCCGCTGCGCGACGGCGACATGTTCATCGGCAACGATCCCTATATTGGCGCGTTGCATCAGAACGATGTGCAGATGGTCGGTCCGATTTTCGTCGATGGCGAGATCGTCGCCTGGGCCG
>JAQGJO010000014.1 GCA_028290595.1 Hyphomicrobiales bacterium
CTGCATCCCAAGGATTTTTCCGGCGCGCTCGTCGAAATCGAACAGGCCTGACGCCGCGATGGCCTATTCAATCTCAACCGCGTTTGCCATCTACTTTGTGTTGTGGTGGATCGTGCTGTTCGTGACCTTGCCGTTCGGCGTGCGCGGCCAGCACGAGGATGGCGGAGGTGCGCCCGGCACCGATCCCGGCGCGCCGATCGCAAGCCAGATGGGCCGCAAGTTGATCTGGACCACCGCGATCTCAGCGGTGGTTTTCGCTGTGGGAATGTGGGCCTATCATGCCGGCCATCTGAATATCGAGCGGTTGTCGAAGCTGGTGGGGATACCGTTCTGAGCGTCGGATAGGTTCAAGCTGGGGGATCAGGAATGACGTTTCAACGAATCATGGCCGGGCTCATGGTGCTGGTGATCGCGGCCTTGGCGGGGTCGTTCTACATGAACTGGAGAACCCTGACCCAGTTGCGGACCATCAAGGCGTTTGTCGAAGGCCATGTCTTTGCCGAAGCCGTAGCGGCCTGCGAGAAAGCACCGAGCACGACACCGTTCAAATGGAATACCGGGACCAAAACCTCGGTCGTCGGGCTGAACTCGGTCAAACTCGACAAATACACCATCATTTCGAGCTACACGCTGCTCGCCGACGGCGTCTATTGCGACTTCGATCCGATCAAGAAGAAGGCGGACATCGGTTCGAATTTTCTGGAGCGGGATTGAGCTGCGCAGTCTTCCCTGCGTTAGCCGTCATCCTGAGGAGCGCCCTTACGCGCGTCTCGAAGGATGGAGGCGAGTCCTTACGTTGTAACCATCCTTCGAGACGCCATGCTGCGCATGGCTCCTCAGGATGACGGCACTGAGCGGGATTGGGGCAGCTCTCAAGCCGTCATTGCGAGGAGCGTAGCGACGAAGCAATCCAGCTTTCTTGCTGCACAATGGGTTGCTTCGCTTCGCTCGCAATGACGATCTTTTACACCTTAGTTTCCGCCTGGGTGCGCGCCACGACGTCATCGATCTCATTCAGCAATTTCCGCCAGGCGTCCGCGATCTCCGACGACCAATCGTCCCCCAGCACTTCACGCACCGTTTCGGCGATAACGCCGAAAAACTTGCCGAACAGCTCGCGTGGCGTGCCGTAGGCATCGTGCGACGACACCTCGCATTCGATCAGGCGGAAATGGCCGGTGCGCTCGCCGGCGAAATCCAGCATCGCATCGATGGTAAGGGCAAGCATCGATCCCTTCACGAGGTCGGCTCCCTCGGTTCGGAACATGGCCTGGGTTTCGGGATGTTCGCGGTGCAGACG
Source organism: Hyphomicrobiales bacterium (assembly GCA_028290595.1). The sequence continues at coordinate 1,301 of JAQGJO010000014.1, forward strand.
GCGATACACCAAAGGCGTCAGATCTTCGCAACGCTCGGCGGCTAACTCGAAGCTGTGCTGGATCAGATTGGCCGGTGCCGTCATGAAGCTTCGTCGCCATTCATTGGTCGATAACTTCGAGCATCTCGAAAAAAAAGAGCAGGGCGATAAGCCCTGCTCTAAAAATTGTGTCGACCCTATTTCCCCGAAAAGTTGGATTTGATCTTGATTGACGGGGCGACGCTGCTTGTGCGCGCCAGGGCTCCTCCCGAGACTTGGACCACCAGACTGACCTTGCGGCTGGCCTGAGCCCGCACTGGTAGACCATCTAATTCGTCTTGTCATCAATTTCAGCAACGTTTGTTCAAAATTCGAGCAATCTGCGTAATGATCGGTAATTTGCCACTCCGAGTTGCAACAGGCGGCTCCCTATCGATTCTAGGTAAGGGAGTACGGGGTAGCGCCAAACCGGCAGGGCCTGCTGCGTAGCGGTAGCGCCGCCAGCAGACGATTTCATTGTCGCGGACCAAACCGCTTTGCCTTCGCCGCGCATCAGCGCGCTTGGCATCCGATTCCCGGGAACCTGATCTCGACTTGAGACTCTCTGCATGATTAGTTGGCAATGTCGAACAGGTGGTGGTTGATGCGCCGGCGGTTGTGGAAATTCCTTCCCATCGTGCTGATGGCCCTGGCGGTGCAGATTCTCGCACCGATTGGAGCCTGCTGGGCCGCCAGTATCGCGGCCTCCGACCCTCTCTACGGAGCGCCGATTTGTTCGGGTGACGCCTCCGGCGCTGGCCATAGCGATCAGACCGGCGGGCAGCACGCGCATGATGGCGCCTGTTCGCAGTGCTGCGTGGCGCAGGCGGCGGCGTCTGTCGATACGCCGCAGAACGCGGTCGCCACGCCTTGGCGCCAGTCCGTAGCCGTCGTCTGGTTCGACGGCGCGCCGGACCTGTTCAGTTCCCGAACCGGCGCCCACGCCCAGGCGCGTGCCCCGCCTGCCTTTTCCTGACCGGACCTCATGATCGGCGCGGCTGTGGCCGCGTCCGATATTGCCGTTGAGCAGGCTGGCCCTCGCGCCAGTGTCAGGATTTTCAGATGTTTCGCCGTCATGCCCGTAGTGGCGTGAGCTTTGTCGCCGTTCAGGTGGCGCTGCTTGGGTCCGCGGGCGATCTTCACGCCCAGCGCTCCGAACAGGTGCTGCCGCCGGTGACGGTCGATGCGCCGCTGGCGCAGGCCAAACGCCCGGCCCGCAAGCCCGTACAAGCGGCTTCGGTCACGCGGCGGAGGCCGAGGACGGCAACCGCGCCGGAACGGCCCATCCCCGTCCTCGTCGTCAACGCCGAAGGCGGCAGCGCCAATGCGGCGCTGGGAACGCCGCCGGCAGTGACGAGATTTCAGCTGCCGCAGCAATCCTTCAGCATCACCGCCAAACAGATCGACGAGACCATCAACGTCAAGGATCCCGAGGACGCCGTCAAATACATGCCGAGCCTGTTCGTGCGAAAGCGCAACGACGGCGACAACCAGGCGGTGCTCTCGAGCCGGACCTGGGGCCTCAATTCAAGCGCGCGCACGCTGATCTATTACGACGATTTGCTGATCTCCGCGCTGATCGGCAACAATAACTCCGGCGCTTCGCCGAAATGGAATCTGATTTCGCCCGAGGCG
>JAQGJO010000026.1 GCA_028290595.1 Hyphomicrobiales bacterium
CGCACGGCTTTGGACTCTTTCAGTCAGGGGGCGTTCAACCGTGTGCCGATCCTCACCGGCCTCGTGCAGGATGAACAGGGTTTCTTCATGGCCGAGCTGAATACGAAGAAACCTTTGACTGAGGAAGAGTTCAATCGTTACGCAGCCACTTTCGGCGCCGAGCACACCGAAAAACTTCTGAAGAAATATCCGCTGTCCGGCTATCCGTCTCCGAGCCTCGCGGAAATCGCCATGGCGCAGGGATCAAAGGCTTGCACGGCGCGGTTGCTCAATCGGCAATGGTCGAAATACGTGCCGGTCTTCGCTTATGAATTCCGCGACCAGACGGCGCCGTCGTATTTTCCTGAAACCAGCTATCCCATGAAGGCCTATCATACGTCGGAGTTGCAGTTCCTGTTTCCGATGTTCCGCGGCGGGCAGGGCACAGCGCGTCCCTTGAGCGGACCGCAGGAAAAACTGTCGGACGACATGGTCGACTATTGGACGTCTTTCGCCCGTTCCGGGGTTCCGCGCTCCAAGCCCGCGAGCGCAGCAACAAACTGGCCGCGTTATGCCGAGGCGAAGGACAATATAAAATATCTTGATCTTGCCGGATCGAAAGTCACCAACGGATATGGCGAGGCGAACGACTGCGCCCCATGGGACGGCATTCTCTCTTACAAATAAGAATAGCCCCGCTCCGGTTTGGCCGGGGCGGGGGCTTTGCCAAATCAGCGTTTGATTGAGCCGTCAGTGCGGCTTCAGCTTCGAATAATAATCGAAGGACGGCGCTGTGCCTTTCCCGTCGTTGCGGATCAGATCCTTGAGATCATAGGTCGGCGCTCTTTCAAGCTCCTGCTTCGACAGGCTCACCACATAGCCGCCCTGTGCGGGCACATAGTCGAGCATGGACCACGGCATGGCGTGAAATTTTTCGCCGATCCCAAGGAACCCGCCGAAGCCCAATACGGCGAACAGTACTTTGTCCGAGAGCTTGTCGAGAACGATATCCTCGACATGGCCGATGTTTTCGCCCGCAGTATTGTAGACGTCCGTGCCCTTGACTTTCGATGCGGCAATGGCAGTCGTATGACCTGATGCTGTCGGCATGGCCTGGTTCCTTCCGGTTCATTGATATTGGTTCTTCGAAAACGTCCTGATGGTTGGATCGTTCCACTGGACGATTCACACTTTTGGTGCCGGGCGGTCGATGGCGAAATCTTCGAACCAGCTCTCGAAACCGCCGGCGATCATGTGCCCGATCATCCGCGAGGCGAGAAAGCTGAAGGTGATGCCATTGCCACCATAGCCGTAGGCGGCATATATTCCACGATGTCCGGGCACCCGGCCGATCAAGGGAAGGCCATCTTCGGTTTGTCCGAAGGCGCCCGACCACGCCAAGTCGGCAGTGGCGTTGGCTGCAGGATGAAGCGCTTTGAGCTTGGCAAGAATGATCTCCCGCTTGCGCGGCATCAGCTTGTCTCGGTCGTCCTGTTCGACGATTGAATCATCGTCTTCGCCGCCGACAACGATCCGGTTGTCCGTCGTCGTACGCGCATAAAGATATTTTTCCGAGGCCTCCCAGATCAGCACGCCACCGCGCCACAGCGCTGTGGGAACCTGCGGTGTCGTCGCGATGGCCCAGCTTGAAGACGCCTTGTGAAGGTCGCTGTGAACGATTTCCGGCATAGCATACCCCGTCGCCAGCACGACATGGTCGGCCTCGATTGCAAGATCATTGGTGAGGCCAACCATCACACTTTTCGATCCGCTGTCGAAGACCTGTGCATCGCCCGTGACAAGCCTGGCGCCGCGATGAGTAGCGGTTTGCAGCAAGGCATGGGTCAAACACACAGGATCGGCATCGGCCGAACCCGGCGATAGAATTGCGCTGCTTCGTTCGAAGCCGAATTCGGACACCAGCTTGCGATGATCGAGGAAAAAGCCGGGCAGATCAGCGCGCTGCCGAAGATCGTGCTCCGCCTGGAGTTCTTTTGGATCGGTTTCAGCACCTGCAAGATAAAGGGAATTCCGCTCGCGGAAGGCGCAATGCAAGTGCTGTTCGCGCACCAGCGCCTTTAATCCGGAGACCGCGTGCAGACTGCGGCGATAGATGTTCGCCGCGCGCTCGAAGCCGTAGAGGGACGTCAGCTCCGTAAGCGAGCGGTCGATCTCCCATTGCAGCATGGAGGTGCTGGCAGCGGTGCTGCCGCGGATCGGCTCCTCCTTTTCGAGAATGACGACGCTGAGGCCGCTCGATGTCAGATGCTCCGCCATCAGCGCGCCGGTAATGCCGGCTCCGACGATCAGCACCTGGCATCGCGTGTTCCGGGTAAGGGAAGAGCTCGGCAGATTTTGCGCCGCACGCCGCCAGGGCGGGGTGCCGCCGCGCAGATCAGCATGGTCGGTGTTTTCGACATCCAGCAAGGGGCTGATCCGGCGGGGGTTGAGCCTCCTAGAACCGATCGTGATCGTATTGGTTCCGGCGCAAGGAACCAGAACGTCCAGCGAGCGTTGGGGTATCGGCTGGTTGCGCCAGCCTGCATCCGGTCCAAGCGCGGCGGGAGGTATCAATGGCTGATCAGATCCAGGTGTTTTTGCTCGCTATCGTGGCGGCCTCGGCACTCCTAATCGGTGCTTTCGGCGCGTATTGAGCGCGGTCGAGCAGGCTAAAGATTTCCAAGACTTAGGGGCCGGGCGCCGGCCGTTCTGGTTGTGCCGTATCTCTCCTAGGCGAGAAGCGTCAACAACCGGCGCAATGCCTTCGGCGCCTCAAGCCCGAGCGTGATGTCCTCAATGTCTGCGGAGCCTTCCTGCAAACCGCCCAATCCCATCAGTCCCCGATATTTGTCGATGACCGCCGCCCGAGGTAGCGGGTTCCTGGCGTCGCCGAGCGCCACTTTGACCTGCCTCGTCAGAACCCTTCCATCCGCCAGCGAGACGGTCAGCTCCGGCTCCCATTCTTTGCCCAGGTCAGGTTCCGGCTGAATGCGGACCCGCGCGGCCAGTTTCCTTATCGCCTCGTCGTCGAGCAGATCCGAGAATTCGACAAGCGATGCCCTGCCTTTAATGGCCGCAACCGAAAAGCTGTACGGCAGGCTGAATTGGGCATCGAGCCGTGTGACGGGAGTGCCGTTCCCCAATTGGATCGCCTGGCCAGGTGTGCAGCGCACGAGCACGTCGCCAATCGCGTCCGGATCGAACCCCGGCTCGCTTCGCATGGTCAGGACGGCATCGACCGTGCTGTGCAGCCCCCGGCAGCAGGCGTAGGGCTTTATCCCGGCCATGCCCAGCCTGAGATCCTGCCCGAGATCCGAAACCATTTTGTCCGCGTCGAACTTTCCCGCCGCATAGGTATTGGCATAGCCGCCCCAGCGCGCCTCAAAGATTTCCTTGGGCCCGGTAAATCCCTGGCTTGCCAATGTCGCAGCCACAAGCCCCGTCTCGGCCGCCCTGCCGGCATGATAGCGTTTGCTCATCGCGCCATCGCTGCTGAAGGCCCACACGCCGCCTGTGAAAGAACCCGCCTCGCCCAAAGCCCAGGTGATTTCGTGCGGTGGAAGATCCCACAGCTTTGCGACGGCGGCAGCGGCGGCAAAACTGCCGCAGGTGCCGGTCGTATGCCATCCCGCTTCGTTATGAGCACGGTACCCACCCGCGGCATCGAGAAGCCGGCGGCCCACCTCGTAGCCATAAACCATCGCGGTCAGGAATTGCGCGCCGGTAACCTCGGGTCGCATCTCGGCGGCTGCAAACAGCGCCGGCAGCACGACGGCGCCCGAATGATCGACGCCGTTGAAGTCGTCGAGCTCGAGCGCGTGTGCGACGGTGCCGTTAAAGAGCGCCGCCAATTGCGGCGTGCTCTTTCTGCCGGTTCCCCACAGCGTCGCACCTTCGGATGCACCGCCTAAGATAAGGCAGGCCTCCAAGGTGACCCGCCACTCTTCCGTGGTCTTTGCTGCAAGGGTAACGCCCAGCAGGTCGAGGACGAGGAGTTTTGCAAAGGATGTCACGTCATCCGGAATCTGTTCGAAGCTCAAGTCATGGCCGAACGCGGCAAGCTGTTCACTCAGTGTCGGCATGAAACTATTTCTCTGTCAGGTCTGAGGTGAGGCCCATGTCGCGCCGCA
>JAQGJO010000028.1 GCA_028290595.1 Hyphomicrobiales bacterium
GCCCGTATCGATCGTAGAGTTTCCACATAACCATGGCTGTTTTATTTCATCATCCGCTTTGCCCCCATTCGCGTTTCATCCGTCTCGTTCTGGCCGAATACGGGCTTGAGGCGGAACTCATCGAAGAGCGCGTTTTCGACCGCCGCGACGAATTCCTGATGATCAATCCGGCCGGCGAAACGCCGGTTCTGGTGGAACGCTCGCAACTGGTGGTGCCCGGAGCCGGCAATATCGCCGAATATCTCGACGAAACCCGCGGTTTGGCGCTCGGCGCCCACCGGTTGATGCCCGAAGACCCGGCCGCGCGGGTCGAGGTGCGGCGGCTGCTCGACTGGTTCAACGGCAAATTCTTCGCCGAAGTGTCGAATTTCCTCGTCACCGAGAAGGTCTACAAGCGTTTCATGCCCTCGGGCAGCGGCGGCGCTCCCAATATGGACGCCGTACGCGCCGCCCGCGCCAATATCCGCTATCATATGAGCTATATCGGCTGGCTGACCGCGAAGCGGAACTGGCTGTCCGGGGACCAGATGACCTATGCCGATCTGGCGGCGGCGGCGCATCTGTCCTGCGCCGATTTTCTGGGCGACGTGCCATGGACCGAAGACGACACGGCGAAGGAATGGTACGCGCGGATCAAATCGCGCCCGTCGTTCCGCGCCCTGCTGAACGACCGGGTGCCGGGCATGACGCCGGGCCCGGCCTACGCGGACCTGGATTTCTGAAACCCGATTTCGTCGCAAGTCTGCGTCGTCACGCGGGCGAACTCGGCTTCGACGTCTGCCGCATCGTCGCCCCCGATGCCATTCCCTTCGCACCCGGCCGGCTACGCCAATGGCTGTCGCAGGGCGCCAATGGCGAGATGGAGTGGATGGCCGAGACGGAGGATCGCCGTGCCGATCCGCGCGTGCTGTGGCCGCAGGTGCGCAGCGTCATCGTGCTTGCCGTCAATTACGGGCCTGACGACAATCCGCTCGCGACGCTCGACGAAAAATCATCCGCCGCAATCTCCGTCTATGCGCGCAACCGCGATTATCACGAACTGATCAAGGGCCGGCTGAAAATGCTGGCGCAGCATCTGGTCAAACAGGCGGGCGCTCACGCAAAGCCTGACATCAAGGTCTTTGTCGATACGGCACCGGTGATGGAAAAGCCGCTGGCGGCCGCGGCCGGCGTCGGCTGGCAGGGCAAGCACACCAATCTCGTCTCGCGCGAGTTTGGCTCCTGGCTGTTTCTGGGCACGATCTTCACCACGCTCGAACTGCCGTTCGACGAGGCCGAGGTCGACCATTGCGGCTCGTGCCGCGCCTGTCTCGACATCTGCCCGACCAATGCCTTCCCCGCGCCCTATCAGCTCGATGCGCGCAAATGCATTTCCTATCTCACCATCGAATATAAGGGCCATATCGCGCCGGAGTTTCGCAGCGCCATCGGCAACCGAATCTATGGCTGCGATGATTGCCTGGCCGTCTGCCCGTGGAACAAATTCGCCAGCGATGCGCGCGAAGCCAAATTGCAGGCGCGCGACGATCTGCGCGCGCCGCCCCTGGCCGATCTTGCCGCGCTCGACGACGCGGCCTTTCGCATCAAATTCTCCGGCAGTCCGGTCAAGCGCATCGGCCGCGACCGGTTTCTCCGCAATGTGCTCATCGCCGTCGGCAATTCCGGCGATGCCGCATTGCAAAAGGTCGCCGTCGAACATCTCACGGATGACTCAGCCCTTGTGCGTGCCATGGCGGTCTGGGCGTTGCATCGATTGAGCGCGTCTGACGCAGAGGCGCTGAGGCAGCGGCTTGCGCCCACGGAGACCGACCCCGCCGTGTTGGCGGAATGGAATGCGAATGTTACAGTCTCATGACAGCGAATGGCTGACATGCCGGAAGCGGAGGGTTTGAGATCGCGTCCGTGTGTTAGGGCACCGCTCGCGAACTCGCGAAGAAGCATGTGGGGAGGTGGCGGTTGCCTTTATTCGGCAAGGCGCCGGAAACCAATTGAGGATATGCACGCGCAATGAACTTGTTTGTGTTTGGACTAGGATATTCGGCGCTGAACTTTGTGCTGAAGCACCAGCAAGACTTTGCAAGCGTCGCCGGCACCGTGACGGATCCCGGTAAGAAAGCACATCTGATCGAAGCCGGCATCGAGGCTTACATTTTTTCGAACGACGAAGCCGACCCGCAGATCGCCGACGCGCTTGCCAAGGCCGACATCGTGCTGGTCTCGATCCCGCCGGGCGACAACGGCGATCCGGTTCTGGTGAAATATGCGCTGCCGCTGTTTCGCGCCGCCTCGATGCGCAAGATCATCTATCTTTCGACGGTCGGCGTTTATGGCGATCGCGGTGGTGCCTGGGTCGACGAGACATCGCTACCGATGACCACGAACCCGCGCAGCCTGATGCGGCTGGCGGTTGAAAATCTGTGGCGCGCCTTGGCGCGCGAAGGCGATCGCAACCTTTACGTCTTGCGGCTGTCTGGCATCTATGGCCCGGGCCGCAATGCCCTGGTGCAATTGCAGAAGGGCACGGCGAAACGTCTCATCAAGCCCGGTCAGGTGTTCAACCGCATTCATGTCGAAGACATCGTGCAGGCGATCGGGCTGTGCTGCCAGCGCGACGCCGGCACGGAAGACGCCAAGCCGGAAGATTTGGTCTTCAACATCACCGACAATGAACCGGCGCCCGCGCAGGACGTCGTCGCCTATGCCGCTTCGCTCCTGGAGGTCGAACCGCCCCCCGAGATCGACTTCGAGACCGCCGACCTCACCGAGATGGCGCGCAGCTTCTATGACGAGTGCAAGCGCGTCTCCAACAAGGCGGCCCGGCAGCAGTTGAATTTCAAGCCGCTCTATCCCAGTTATCGCGAAGGCATGCGAGCCCTGTGGGCGGCAGGCGAGGGGCGCTAGTGGAGAGATGCGG
>JAQGJO010000030.1 GCA_028290595.1 Hyphomicrobiales bacterium
AGGCCATTGGTTTGAAGCGCCTCGTCGAGCCGGGCGAAATCGGCGTCGCCGGGCGTCGGGCGTTCGATCTGTTGCTGCTGGCCATCGAGCATGGCGTCGAGCCCCGCCTGCGCCAGGCCTCCCATCAACGCCCGATGCGCGCGCGAAAATTCAAAGAAACCGTCACTGGCGCCGCCGTGCAGGAATTCGGCGCAGATGCGCGGATCGGCGGCTTCCATGGCGCTGACGATTTCGAACTGCTGTTCGAAAATCCGCTGCAGGGCAGGGTCGGAGGCTTTCGTCGCTAAAATCCCGCGGCTCTGTCGCAGCGCGCGCATGGCTTCGGCAATGTAATAATCCGGCGTTTCGGCGCGGCCCGATCTGGCGGCGCGGCCGATGAAGCCGGCGAGAACGCGCATGTAGTCTGCCGGATAACTCTTATCCAGGTTGGAGAAATAGCTGGCGAATTCCGGGCTCTGCTTCAGCGTCTTTTCGACGTCGCGGCGCGCGGCTGCGAGCTTGTCCGCCGTCGGTGGCAAACTCCCGTCCGCGGTAGTCGCCCTGTCGCCGCCGCGCGGGTCTTGTACGGTCTCGTAGAACCGCCAGCCGAGAAACAGGCTGGCGCCCAGGGCGATGATGAGGAGGACAGTGCGCAGAATATGCATGCGCCAGTTTCCGCCGGGAACGCTACGAACTCAAGAGCCCGTAGCGAACCCCGTTACCAAGGCAATAATTTGCTCGCTCAGGCCTTCGGCGTGACCCAACGGCCTTCCTTGTCGCGCCCGACCTTGCCCGCCTTGCGCATATCTTCCAGAACCAGCACGATTTCGCGGCCGTCACGGCTGCCGGTGGCGGCCATCAGATCCTCGAAGAACTTCGGCCCGTCGGCGATCGCGTCGGCGACGCTGGCGAACTTCTTGCCGGCATAGCGTGGCGGCTCGGGGATGAGCGGCGCGCCGGCCATCGCCTGGGCGAAGGGCAGGGTGCAGTCGAAGCCGGCTTTCGACCCGACTTTTGCGCCGTTCAGCGATGGATCGAGCGGAATGGCGCGGAAGCCGGACTGGACGACCAGATCGCGGTCGGCCTGGAACCGCGTCGCCATCGCCCAGTCGACCTGGCCGTCCGAGCGGATGTCGATATCGGGATCGACGACCCAGACGTGCTTGGCGTTGGAGACCGAGCCGAAGACCGCCGAGATGGCGTTGCGCGCCTCGCCGGGCACGCGCTGTCGCAGGGCGACTCGCACATGCAGGCCGACGCCATACGCGTTTAGCAAGTTGATATCGATCGGCTCGCGGATCGCCGTCTGCAGGGAGCGCCACAAGGTGACATCGGCGCGCGTGGCGTTGAGCTGCGACGTGTCGGTGCAGCTCATCTGCCGGCCGCCGATGGTCGATGTCTGGAACAGCGCGTCGGCGCGCTTGGTGATGGCGGTGAGATGGAACACCGGGTTCATCTTCAACTCGCCGTAATAGCCCAAAAATTCCCCATAGGGGCCCTCCGGCTCCACATGGCCGCGCTCGTCGATATAGCCTTCGAGGATCATTTCGGCGTCGGCCGGCACCATCAGATCGTTGGTGACGCATTTGACAACCGGCATCGGGCCATCTCGCAGCGAGGCCATGATGCCGACCTCGTCGATCGGCAGGCGCATCACCGCCGACACATGATCGACCGGATGGGCGCCGAGCACGAAAGCGATCGGCAGTTTTTCGCCGCGCCGCGCCGAGGCCTCATAGATCGCCTTGAGATCGCTGGGCGACAGCAGATCGACACCGGCCTCGCGGCGGCCGCGCAGCATCAGCCGGCGCATGCCGACATTGGTCAGGCCGGTTGCCGGATCGCGGACGATGTCGATGCCCGCCGAAATATAGGGGGCGCCGTCGAAACCGTGCTGGAGATTGGCGGGAAGCTTGGTGAGATCGGCCTCGTCGCCGGTGAGGACCACCTGCTGAACGGGCGCTTCCTTAGCCGTTACCTCGACCATCTGCGGCCGGTTGTCGAGCCGGCGCAGGATTTCATGCAGCAATTTCTCCGGCGTCGTGTTGAAGGCGCGGGCGATGCGCGCTCGGCTGGCAGTGACATTGCCGATGACTTCGGCGCCTTCGGGGCCGGCCTTGCGGAAATAGACGGCTTTCGGCGATCCCTCGAAATGCTTGGCGAGATCGGCCAGGTCGATTGGCGCATCATGGGTTTCGAGTTCGCCGAGGGCTTCGATCTCGCCCAGGAAACGGCGCAGGCTGTAGCGATCGAGATCGACGGCCGTTCCGGCCTTCTGAACAATGGTCATCAAATCCTCCCGGCTCATTATGCGGCCGTTGACTTCGAATGAATGGATGGCGGGAACCTACATGGCTTTTCGCGCGGATGAAATCGCCTGACAGAAAGATTTGCTGCGGTGCGACGACGCCAAGGACGATCCCATGCCTCTGACCGCATTGGGCATTGCCCACGAATTGGGCGCGAGGCAGGCTTCGTTTGACGCTAGCCACCAGTGCCGTTGAACGCTAGAAGAGCGCAAAAGTCGGGCGACGACCTATTCTTGCCAAGCTCGTTGGCAAGCTCGCTGGGGAGGGGATTTCAATGAACCGCGTTTTTGCCGGTCTGCTGTCGATCGTGGCCGCCACCTCGGCAACAGCCTTTACACAGACGGCTGCCGCCCAGACCTATCCGACACGGACAATCTCCATCGTCCTGGGCTATCCGCCCGGCGGCGGTGTCGATATTCCGGCGCGCTTTATCGCCGCCCGGCTCGCCAGCCTCTCCGGTCAGACCGTCATCGTGCTCAACAAGGCCGGCGCCAACGGCAATATCGCCGCGCAGGAAGTGGCCCGCGCAGCGCCCGACGGCTACACGCTGATGTGGGCGCCAAGCTCGGTCTATTCCTCCAATATGTTCCTCTACAAAAAGCTCAATTACGACGCGCGCAGGGATTTCACCTTGATCTCGCCGGGCAGCCAGTACGGCTTCATCCTGGCGGTCAATCCCAAGAGCCCGGCCAAGACCGTCGCCGAACTCACCGATCTGTTGAAGAAAAAAGCCGACAAGGCGCAATACGGCTCCGGCAGTTCAACCAGCATGGCAGTGGCGGAACTCTACAAGTCGATGACGGGTCTTGAGACGCTGAATGTCCCCTACAAGACCATGCAGGATACCGCGCGCGAACTCGGCAATGGCGTGCTCGACTTTATGTTCATCGATGCGCCGTTCGGCATGGGGCAGCTTGCCGGCGGCCAGATCCGCGCCCTCGCCGTAACCTTGCCGCAACGCATGCCGTTTGCCACCGACATCCCGACCATGGATGACGCGGGGGTGAAGGGCTACGAACTGACCGGCTGGATGGCGCTCGCCGCGCCGGCCAAGACGCCGCCGGATGTGGTCGCCAAACTGCGCGGCTGGATGAAGCAGATCGTCGAGGAACCTGAAACCGCCAAGTTCCTGGAAACCGCCGCCTCGGTGCCGTTTTACGTTTCTGCCGACAAAATCGACGCCTATTGGGATGCCCAGATCGACAAATGGCGCAAGCTGGTCGAGCTGGCGAAAATCGAGGCGCAATAGGCCTTGCTGCATTGCATCCGGCTGTTTTCCCTGAAATGGTGCGCCGGAATTTTCCGGCTTCGCGGGGAACGATATTCTTTGGCCTTTAGGGAGGATTTGAATGGACGACAAGATTCAAGCTGGCGCAGGACATAATTCCGTCCGCGTCGAGGACCCGAAGGGCCCGCTGGCGACCAAAGCCAGCTTTGGCAGCGACGTGGTCGCCGAGACCCTGCGTGATCTCGACATTCCCTATATCGCGCTCAACCCCGGCGCGAGTTATCGCGGCCTGCACGACAGTCTCGTGAATTATCTCGGCAACGAGCAGCCGCAAATGCTGCTTTGCCTGCATGAGGAAAGCGCGGTCGCCATCGCGCACGGCTACGCCAAGGTCACCGGCAGAGCGATGGCCGCCGCCGTACATTCCAATGTCGGCCTGATGCACGCCACCATGTCCATCTTCAACGCCTGGTGCGACCGCATGCCGATGCTCATCATCGGCGCCACCGGGCCCAACGATGCAAACAAGCGCCGTCCCTGG
>JAQGJO010000031.1 GCA_028290595.1 Hyphomicrobiales bacterium
GCATCAACAGCGGCGAATGCGTTGCCGTCGGCAATGTCGCCAAACAGGCCAAGAAGATTTTGTTCAGCGCCTGCGGCAATGACGACTTCACCACCAAATCCGGCGGCCGCTATATTTTCCGCGTTCCTAATATTACGGCGCGGACGCAAGGGTTTGCGGCGGCCGATTATGCGAAACAGAAACTCGGCGCCGCCGGCAATAAATATTATCTGATCGCCCAGGACTTCGCGTTCGGGCGCACGGTGGTCGATAATTTCAAAGACAAGATGAAGCGCGACACGCCGAAGACTGAATTCATCGGCGAGAGCTGGCCGAAGCTGAACGAAGCCGCCTATGCGCCGTTCATCAGCGCCATGATCGATGCCAAGCCGGACGTGGTCTTCTATAGCTGGGGGTTCGGCCTGCCGTTCTGGCAGCAATCGGCCTCCTTCGAACTCGGCAAGCGCTTTCCGATGGTGAGCTCCTATTGGGGCGGCTCCGACGAATTGCAGGCGCTGCCGCAAGGCTCGATCCCGACCGGCGCAGTGATGGGCGGCCTGCCGTGGTACGCCATCGAAGGCGACGACAACAAAGCTTTTGTCGAAAACTTCCGCAAGACCTATGACAAGCCGCCGTTCACCGCCGCTTATCTCGTCCTGCTCAACCTGCAAGCGCTGAAGGCCGGCATCGGAAAAGCCAAGACGATCGACACCGAGAAGGTCATCGATGCGCTCGAAGGCCTGGAGTTCAACTCGATGGTCGGCCCGATCCGCATCCGTGCGTTCGATCACCAGGGCACGGCACCATTGTGGACCGGCAAGGCCGCCTGGGACGACAAGCTGAAGATCGGCGTGCTGCAGGACATCGTCAAACTGCAGACGGAAGGCTATCTGCCGACCGAGGATGAAGTGAAGCAGGCAAGGCAGTGATGGAGCTGCAACAGACCACCAGAAGCCCTCATCCTGAGGAGCGCCTGAAAGGCGCGTCTCGAAGGACGGGGGCGACACGTCGCAACCTCTCAACCGTCATGGCCGGGCTTGACCCGGCCATCCACGCGGTGCGTGTGACGCTGTGATGGCACACTTCAGCATAGATGCTCTCTCTTCAACACTTCGCAACGTCTCGCCGTGCATGCCCGGCGCAAGGCCGGGCATGACGCGGTGGAGAGAGCACACATGACGCCCCCGTCCTTCGAGACGCACGCTACGCGTGCTCCTCAGGATGAGGGCTTCTGTTGGCTTTCGAATAGTTTGGCGAAAGAAAAACGGGGATATTGATGGAAAGCTACTTCCTGCAGTTCTTGAGTGGCTTGATGAGCTCAATGTTTCTGTTTCTGCTCGCCGCCGGCCTGTCGCTGATCTTCGGCGTCTCGAAGATCATCAACATCAGCCATGGCGCCTTCTATATGCTCGGCGCTTATCTTCTGGTGACGATGTCGCGCTTCGGCCAGCTCAATATCTGGATGTTCCTCGCTGTCGCGATCATCGGCAGCGTCCTCGTCGGCCTGCTCGGCGCTTTGCTGGAAGCGGTCATCCTGCGACGAGTCTATCGCGGCGGCATGCTGGTGGTTGCGCTGGTGACCTTCGGCATACTCGCCGTGATGGAAGAACTGGCGAAGATCATCTGGGGCGCCGAGCTAACCGCTGTGCCGCCGCCGCGCGGCTTCGACGGCGCTTTCGCCATCGCCGGCTCAACGGTGCCGCTCTACAATATCAGCCTCATCGTCGCCGGCGTGCTCGTCGCCATCGCCGTCTGGGCCGTCGTTGAAAAGACGCGCTATGGCCTGCTCATTCGCGCCGCCGCCATGGACCGGGAAATGCTGGGCGCGCTCGGCATTCCGGTGCCGTGGATATTCACGCTGACCTTCGGCTTCGGCACGGCGCTGGCAGGCCTTGCCGGCTTTCTGGCGGCGCCGATGGTCAGCATCTCGCCGACGATGGGGTCCTCGATCATCATCGATGCCTTCGCCGTGGTGGTCATCGGCGGGCTGGGCAGCCTGCCGGGAAGCCTGCTCGGCGCCTTCATCGTCGGACAGACGCAGGCGTTCGGCATTCTGCTAATGCCGGAAAGCACCATGGTGCTGCTCTACATTCTGATGGCCGTCATTCTCATCGTGCGGCCCGGCGGCTTGATGGGCGCCAAGCCGAACTAAGGCGCGGCGGCTTCCGACATCTGCGCTGGCTCGCGTGCGGTGAGACCTTCGCGGATGCAGTCGGCAAGGTAGCCCGCATCGCGCGCGATGCCGACGAAGCGGCCTGACCCCCAGGTGTAAAGCCACGGCAGGCCGAGCACATAGACATCATCCATATTGGTGACGCCGCGCTTGTGGGCCGGATAGCCGCTGCCGTCGAAGATGGGGAGATCGACCCAGGACCAGTCCGAGCGGAAGCCCGTCGCCCAGACGATGCTGGTGATGCCTGCCGCCTTCAGATCAAGCTCAGTCGACGTCTCGCCCGGCGTCCATAAAGGCTGATAGTGCGTGCCCTCAGGCGCAACGATGCTCTTGTCGGCGATGTGCTTGTCGATCAGGCCGCAGATGCCGTTGTAGACGCGGTCTGCCGCATCGAGATTGCCGGCAAGATCATCCTTGAAGACAAGTTTTCCCTCTGACACGTCGACAAGGCGGCCATGGAGCTGCATGCCCTCCAGCGCAAAGCGGCGCAGATCGATATCGCGGCCGCCGTCGCGCCCGGTCAGATAGTGATTGGCGTTCTTGCGTACCTTCTCCTTCAACGAATGCTCGTCGACGGGCAGATCGTATTGGCCGAGATCAGCCAGCCAGTCGACCGCATCGCGGCCGCGATAGACGCGTGGACAACGCGGCGCCGAGCCGACGACGAGGTGGGTTTTCCGTCCGGAGAGGTGCAGGTCTTCGGCGACCTGGCAACCGGACTGGCCGGAGCCGACGACCAGCACCTCGCCATCAGGGAGTTGCGCGCTGTTGCGATAGGTCGATGTATGGATCTGAACCACGCTGTCGTCGATGCGCTCGGCCGTGCGGGGAATGCTCGGCACATGATAGCCGCTGACGGCAAGAACGACGGCATCCGCCGTGATCTTTCCCTCCGAGGTCTCGACGGTAAACAGATCTCCTTTTCGACCGACGCGTGTCACCCCGACACCCTCGTGAACAGGCGCATCGATCTTTTTGGCGAAAGCTTCGATGTAAGCGACGATCTCGTCGCGTCCCATGAAGCCGTGCGGCTCGCTGCCGGCATAGGGAAAGCCCGGGAGCTGGCACTGCCAGTTCGGCGTCACCAGGCAGAACGTATCCCAGCGTTGCGTGCGCCATGAATGAGCAATCCGGTTCTTTTCCAGAACGACATGATCGATCCCCTGCTTGGAGAGGTAGGAACTGATCGACAATCCCGCCTGGCCACCACCGATGACGACGACGGGAAAATGTTTGTCAGAAAGCGACGGCATGATGCATCTCCGCTTTATTCTTCAAAGGCTTCAATTTTGACGTGCGGCTGCGGCAAGTCGACAAAGCTCTTGCCGCGTTCCTCGATGCGCCTGAGCTGGCCCAGAGCCAGCGAACAAGGCATGCCGTATTTCTGCTCGACGCGATCGCTGGCAATCAGCAGCGCGGTGCGCGTGCGCAGCAGAAAGTCGTCGAGCGGATAGCTCTCGCCTGGCGTCATGTGCTCCTTCACGACAAGCGACGGCGAGTAGCAGCTTTCCACAGCCCCATCGGGCCAGCGGATGTGAAAGCGCATCTCAGGCATGGTGGACCATCTTCAAGTGTTCATAGAC
>JAQGJO010000054.1 GCA_028290595.1 Hyphomicrobiales bacterium
CCGTTGTATCGCTAAACCGGATACATAGATATTGCACTGCAGCAAGAATAGGGGCAGGTTCCATACCTTCCCCCTATGACCCAACCGGCCGGTTTGCGACCGCCCCCAACGAGGACAGCCATGCTCAAAGGTAATATTTCGGGCAAAACAGCACTGGTGACAGGTTCGACCTCAGGCATCGGGCTCGCCACCGCGCGCGCGCTGGCAGCTGAAGGTGCTAACATCGTCATCAATGGTTTCGGCGACAAGGCGGCGATCGAAGTCGAGCGCGCCGGGCTGGAAAAGGACTTCGGCATCAAGGCGATTTACTCGCCGGCTGACGTGACCAAGCCCGCCGAAATCGCGGAGATGATTGCCACCGCGGAAAAGACATTCGGCTCGCTCGACGTGCTGGTGAACAATGCCGGCATCCAATTCGTCGCCAACATCGAAGATTTTCCAATTGAGAAGTGGGACGCGGTCATCGCCACCAATCTGTCATCGGCGTTTCACGGCATCCGTTGCGCTATCCCCGGCATGAAGAAGCGCAAATGGGGCCGCATCATCAATATCGCCTCCGCGCACGGGCTGGTCGCCAGTGAACAGAAGGTCGCTTACGTCGCGGCCAAGCACGGCATCGTCGGCATCACCAAGGTGGTGGCGATCGAAGCCGCCAATGACGGCGTCACCTGCAACGCCATCTGCCCCGGTTGGGTACTGACGCCGCTGGTGCAGAAGCAGATCGACGACCGCGCCAAGGCGTCCGGCAAATCGGTGCGTGACGAAGAGATCGCGCTGCTGGCCGAGAAGCAACCGATGCATCAGTTCACCAAACCGGAAAGCATCGGTGCGCTCACTGTGTTCCTGTGCAGCGACGCGGCGGCGACCATTACCGGCTCGGCCTATTCGATCGACGGCGGCTGGGTGGCGCAGTGAAGAAGGCTCGATGATAGACTTCCTCGCGCGCGCATTCGGCGGCGACAGATCCGGCAAAGGCAGCGGAAAGCCCAAAGGCCCCAAGCGCATCAATCTCGCGTTGCAAGGCGGCGGCGCGCACGGCGCTTTCACCTGGGGCGTGCTCGATCATCTGCTCGAAGACGGTCGTCTCGCGGTCGAGGGCATCTCCGGCACGTCGGCCGGCGCGGTCAACGCGGTGATGCTAGCCGATGGCTTGCGCCGCGGCGGACCGGACGAAGCCCGCAAGCGTCTAGCCGATTTCTGGCGCGCGGCGAGTTTGGGCGGCGATCTGCCGGCGGTTCAGCGCGCGGTGACTGACAGACTGTTCTCGATGATCCCGACGGCAGGCTCGCCGACGTTCAACTGGCTGTCGGCCTGGTCGCAATATCTGTCGCCCTACGATCTCAATCCGCTCAACATCAATCCACTGAAAGACCTGATCGAACGCTTCGTCGACTTCGACGGGTTGCGCGCCGATCCGCGCCAGATATTCATCGCCGCCACGAACGTGCAGACCGGGCGGTTGCACATCTTTCCGCACGACAAGATTTCCGCCGAAGCGGTAATGGCCTCGGCCTGCCTGCCCGCGGTGTTCCGCGCTGTTGAGATCGACGGCGTGCCCTTCTGGGACGGCGGCTATCTGGGCAATCCGGTGATCTATCCGTTCTTCCGCTCGACCGACACCGAAGACGTGGTGATCGTCCAGATCAATCCGCTGGAGCGCAAGAAGGTGCCGCACACGACGCGCGACATCATGGGCCGCGTTAGCGAGATCACGTTCAATTCGCCGCTGATGGCCGAACTGCGCGGCATCGAATTCGTCAACCGGCTGATCGATCAGGGCCGCATTCCGCACGGCACCGGGCCCAACGAGTATCGTCGCATCAACGTACACCGCATCGTGCTGGAAGGGCTGGGCGAACAGCTCTCATCGTCGAGCAAGCTGCGCAACGACTTCCAATCGCTCGATCTGCTGCGCAAGATCGGCAAGCGCGCGGCACGGCGGTTCCTCGATACGCATTTTGACGATATCGGCGTGCGCTCCAGCGTCGACCTCAAGACGGAGGTCTATTCCGAGCGGGGGTGATATCATCACCCCATGTCGCTGCTCACCGCCGTTATCGGCAAGACCCTGCTAGAAATCCAGGTCGCCGACATCACCACGCTCGATGTCGACGCCATCGTGAATGCCGCGAACAGTTCCCTGCTGGGTGGCGGGGGAGTCGACGGCGCGATCCACCGCGCCGCCGGGCCGCAATTGCTGGCGGAATGCAAAACGCTCGGCGGCTGCGAGACCGGCAGCGCCAAGATCACGCAAGGCTACCGGCTTAAGGCGCGCGCGGTCATCCACGCCGTCGGACCGGTCTGGCACGACGGCGGTTCGGACGAAGAAGCATTGCTGGCGGGATGCTACCGCACCGCGCTCGATCTGGCGGCGGAGCACCGACTGCAATCGATCGCCTATCCGTCGATCTCGACCGGCGTCTATCGCTTTCCGGCCAACCACGCCGCGCGCATTGCGGTCGGTACCGTGGCGTCGGAGCTGGCAGCGAACCCGCGCGCAATGACGCGGGTCATCTTTTGCTGCTTCTCGGCCGACAGCGCCGAGCATCACAAGGATGCGTTCGCGGAGCTGGGGTTGCTTTAAGCCGTCGGCTCAACATCCAACCGCACGATCCAGTTCTCCAGCCCAGCCTTCGCCGCCGGATAGCGCTTGAGCACATCAGGGTCGTGTCCGGGCACGATGTGCGCGCGCGAGGTGGCGAGTTTCTGGATCGTCTTGTAGCCCTCCAACGTATCGCCGACCGAATAGGTAATCGGAAACACGCGTCCTTCGTCTATGTGCGAATAGAGATGGATGCAGTCGGACGCGACCATGACGTAACCGCGCTTCGTCTTGACCCGCACGCATTGCAGGCCCTTCGAATGGCCACCGATCTTGTGCACGGTAATGCCGGGTGCCAGTTCGTCGGTGCCGTCGTGAAATTCGCAGCGATAGGCGAAGACCTTGCTCACCATCGCATGCACGTCACTCTCGCTGAACGGCACGCGCAGCATCTGGTGACACATGCAGCGGCCGGTGGCGTAGGCCATCTCCTCGTCCTGGATGTGATAGCGCGCATTCGGGAACAGGTCGTAGTTGCCGGCATGGTCCCAATGCATATGCGTGGCGATGACGTTCTTGACCTCGGCGGGATCGATGCCGAGTGCTTTGAGGCCTTCGCCAACCGGATGGAAAATCGTGCGGCCGCGCTCCTTGGCGGCGGCTTCGTCGAAGCCGGTGTCGACCACGAAGACGCCGTGCGGGCCCTTGATGACCCAGACGTAATAGGTGATCGAGGTCATCTCGTCGT
>JAQGJO010000067.1 GCA_028290595.1 Hyphomicrobiales bacterium
CGCCGTCGGTGCTGCAGGTGAACGGCGCCAACGATGTGACCGTCGAATTCACCTCGATGTCGAAGACCTATTCCATGGCCGGCTGGCGCATTGGCTTTGCGGTCGGCAATGAACGTCTGCTGGCGGCGCTGGCGCGGGTGAAATCCTATCTCGATTACGGCGCCTATACGCCGATTCAGGTTGCGGCCGCGGCTGCTCTCAATGGTCCGGACGATTGCATCGAAGAGATGCGCCAGACCTACAAGCGTCGCCGTGACGTGATGGTCGAAAGCTTCGGCCAGGCCGGCTGGGACTTCGAGCCGCCGACGGCCTCGATGTTCGCCTGGGTGCGCATCCCCGAACGCTTCGCCCATCTGGGTTCGCTCGAATTCTCGAAACTCTTGATCGAGAAGGCTGACGTCGCCGTCGCGCCGGGCATCGGCTTCGGCGAACATGGCGATCAATATCTGCGTCTCGCCATGGTCGAGAACGAGCAGCGCATCCGTCAGGCGGCGCGCGGCATCCGCCGCTTCTTCGACAGCGCCGATCAGATCCTTCACAACGTCGTCCAGCTCAAGAAGCCGGCCTGATCGCACTTAGGCCTTGTTCCATGATTGCCGCCGCTGTCCCTCTGGGCAGCGGCGTTTTCGTATCGCGAGACAAAATTCAGGCCAAGGGAACCGGAAGGCGTGGAAACTGTTGCTCCAAAGCGGGTAGAATCCAGCCTTGGGAGAATTTTGCCATGCCCGAACTGACGCAGGCGTCGGCTTCGAACCAGGCTGACACACAACAGCGCATTTTCGCTTTCATGAACGATCCGCATACCTATGGGATCGCAGGCGACGTGCGCCGCATCGATACCCATGGTGCGGCTGTGTTTCTGGCGGGCGATGATGTCTACAAGATCAAGCGCGCCGTCAAATTTCCGTTCATGGATTTTTCGACCCTGGAGAAGCGCCGCCGCGTCTGCGAAGCCGAGATAGCCATCAACGCTCCCAATGCGCCCGATATCTATCTTGGCGTGGTGCCGATCACCCAGAGCGATGGAACGTTGGCGATCGATGGCGGCGGGGTGGTCGTGGAATGGGCCGTGCATATGCGGCGCTTCGACGAAAACGCGACCCTCGACAGGATGGTGGAAGCGGGTCCGCTTTCACGCGATCTTGCGACACGACTGGGCGACATCATTCATCACAGTCACGACAGCGCCAAACGCGGCGATGGCGGCAATGCCGTGACGTCTCTGCGCGACTATATCGATCAGAACGACGAGGCTTTTGCGGCGCTGCCCGATCTGTTCGACACGGCCGCCGCCGGCAACATCTACATTCGCTCGCTGGAGTATTTTTCACGCTGCGAGCCCCTGATGCGCCAGCGCGGCGAGGACGGTTATGTCCGCCGCTGCCACGGCGATTTGCATCTCGCCAATATCGCGATGCGTGACGGCGCGCCGTTCCTGTTCGATGCCATCGAGTTCGACGACGCGATCGCCACTTGCGACGTTCTCTACGATCTTGCTTTCGTGTTGATGGATCTGGATGTCCGGGGCCAGCGCCAGGCAGGCAATGTCCTGCTCAACCGCTATCTGCAAATGTGCGACGACGACCGGCAAGTTGCCGGGCTTGCGGCGCTGCCGTTCTTTCTCAGCCTGCGCGCGGCGATCCGCGCCAAAGTCGTCGCCGCAAAGCTCGCACAAGCCAAAAACAACAACGCCAAAGGCAGCGACCTGGCCGTGATTATCGCCGACGCACGGCGCTATTTTCGCTATGCCGCCGAGGCGATAGAGCCGCCGGCTGCCCGGCTTGTGGCGATCGGCGGGCTTTCGGGAACCGGCAAGAGCCGCCTCGCCATGGCGCTGGCTCCTTCCGTCGGGCGTGCGCCAGGTGCCGTGCTCCTGCGCAGTGATGTCGAACGCAAATTGCTGCACGGCGTCGCCGATACCGAGCGACTGCCCGAGACGGCCTACCGCCAGCATACGACGGTGAAGGTCTACAACCGGCTGCATAGCAAGGCGGCCCTGGCGCTTGCCGCCGGCCAGAGCGTCATCATGGACGCGGTTCACGCCCGGCCCGACGAACGCCAGGCCGCAGAAACGACGGCCGCCGAATGCGGTTGCCCGTTCATTGGCCTCTGGCTGGAAACGCCGCTCGACGTACGTATTGCGCGGGTGGAAGGCCGCAGAAACGACGCGTCCGACGCCACGGCCGAGGTGGCGAAAGGCCAGGCCGCTTTCGACACGGGGCCGATCACCTGGGCCAAGGTCGACGCGTCCGGCGATCTGGACAAGACGGCATCTGAGGCTATGTCGATAATCGATTGAAAATTATGGATTTAACCTGAATTGACGTTTCGTGCGGCTGCCGCGATCCTTGATCGTCGGAGGGAAATGGGGCACAAGCGCAGCATCGCATTCGCGGCCCTGATTGATCTGGATCGTCTTTTCATGAGTTCTCCTCTCCGCGTCGGCATTGCCGGGCTTGGCACTGTTGGCGCTTCGGTCATCCGTTTGCTCGAACGTCAGGCAGCTTCACTGGCCGCCAGCACCGGCCGTACGATTTCGCTCGCCGCCGTTTCCGCCCGCGACCGCGCCAAGGAGCGCGGCATCGACGTGAACGGTGCGCAATGGTTCGACGATCCGGTGGCGCTGGCGCAGGCGCCCGGCATCGATCTTTTCGTCGAGCTGATGGGCGGCGACGAAGGTCCGGCCCGGGAGGCGGTCGAAGCCGCGCTCAAGGCCGGCAAATCCGTCGTCACGGCCAACAAGGCGCTGCTCGCCAAGCATGGCATGTCGCTGGCGAAGCTCGCCGAAGACAAGCGCGTCGCGCTGGCATTCGAAGCCTCGGTCGCCGGCGGCATTCCCATCGTCAAGACCTTGCGCGAAGGCCTCGCCGGCAATCAGATCGGCCGCGTCTACGGCATTCTCAACGGCACCTGCAATTACATCCTGTCGCGGATGGAGCTGGAGGAAATGTCGTTTGATGAGTGCCTGGCGGAAGCGCAGCGCCTCGGCTATGC
>JAQGJO010000116.1 GCA_028290595.1 Hyphomicrobiales bacterium
GGCCATCGTCGGCTTCCTCGTCATCCACGTCGCTCTGGCCCTGATCGTGCCGAAGAGTCTGCGTGCAATGATTATCGGACGCTGAGGACACGACTATGATCAGGAAACTCCGCTCCCTCATCATTCCCGGCGTCGACAAGGATCTCCTCGTCAAGGATGCCACCAAACTGATGCCCGACCTGTCGCGCCGCCGTTTCATCGCGTCGGGTGCAAGCTTCGGCGCATTGACTTTGCTCACCGGCTGCGACGTGAGTGACAGTCTCTCGGCTGAAAACCTGCTGACGCATATGTCCAAGTTCAACGACATGGTTCAGGCTCGAATCTTCAATCCGAACACGCTGGCGCCGACGTATTCCGAGAAAGACATCAAGCGTCCGTTCCCGTTCAACGCCTTCTACGCCGAGGACGACGCACCGAATGTGGACGGCAAGGAGTGGAAGCTCGAAGTCTCCGGTCTGGTGCAGGACAAGAGGTCCTGGACGCTGGATGAACTGCACAAGCTGCCGGAAGTATCGCAGATCACCCGCCATATCTGCGTGGAAGGCTGGAGCGCCATCGGCTCCTGGCAGGGCACGCCGCTGCGCGACTTCCTGAAACTGGTCGGCGCGGACACCAATGCGAAGTGGGTTCATTTTCGCTGCGCCGAGGACTATGCGAGCTCGCTCGATATGCCAACGGCGATGCATGCGCAGACGCAGATGACCTTCAAGTTCGACAATCAGCTTCTACCGCGGGCCTATGGTTTCCCAATGAAGATCCGCGTACCGACCAAACTCGGATTCAAGAATCCGAAATACGTCGTCGCGATGGAAGTCACCAACGACTACAAAGGCGGCTATTGGGAAGACCAGGGCTATAACGATTTCAGCGGGAGCTGATACGCAGCCTCATGGTGAGGAGGCGCGTTTGCGCCGTCTCGAACCATGAGGTGCCCGAAACTCATCCTTCGAGACGCGCGAAGATGCGCTCCTCAGGATGAGGCCGGAGTTTGGATTGGACCTTCAGCTGATCGGCTTTTGGAACATCGACATGGCAGCGCCAATCGCGAGCGTTGCCGCCGAGACCACCAGCGCCGATGTCAAGCTCCCCGTTGCATCCGTAATGGCACCCACCGCGATCGGACCCAGAGTCTGGCCGATGCCGAACACGATCGTCACCGCCGCGATGGCCTTCGACCATGCCGCGCGAGGATAGTTGAAGCGCACGAAGGCCGTGGTTGCGGCAACCACCGCGAAGAATGCAACGCCGAAAATGGCGGCGGAGATGCCGAGCACCACAGGCGAATGCCCGAGCAGCGGCATCGCTGCGCCTACCGCATTGGTGCCAAGAATGATTGCCATGGCGCGGCCGCTCTGGCCACGCGCCAGTACGTTACGCCACAGCCAGGGCGACGCGAACGAACTGACGCCAATCAGGCACCAGAACGCACTCTGCGCCACGGCGCTTCCGCCGCCATCGCGCACATAGGCAATCATGAAGGTCATGTAGGCAATATAGCCGGCGCCAAACATGAAATAGGCAATGAGGTAAATCCACATCGGGCGGATCGCGAGCGGCGCCTTGTCGTCCGTTGACGTGTCATCAGCCGCATCGACGCGCGGGCGCAACAGCGGCAGGCCGATCACGACCGATACGAGACCGAGGACCAACCACACGATCCACCAGGAGCCCGGACCAAAGCCCTGCAGCACGAACGGCGCGATCAGACCGGACAGGAGGATACCCATACCTGGCCCGGCATAAAACAGACTGAGCAGATAGGACGACCGTTCGGGATAAGCGAGGCCGATGGTGGCGGCGAGCGCGCCGCCGGCCACGAACGAAACCGCCGCGCCAAAACCGGTGACCAGCCGCGCGATGCTGAGCAGCGTAAAATCCACGGTGACGCCGCAAACGATGAGCGACAGGATGCAAGCAAGCGTACCGCCCTGAATCACCGCGATCAGACCGAAGCGCCTGCCGAGCCCGGCCGCAACCAGTGCGCCGGCGAGATAGCCCGCGGCGTTGACGGTATTCATGAAGCCGGCCGCCGAATAGGACCATTGCAGGCTGTCGCGCATATCGGGCAACACCAGCGAATAGGCAAAGCGGCCGATGCCGAGCCCGATGGCCGGCGCGAGCGACAGGACGAGTATCAGCCACGCCGGGTTAGGGCGCGCCGGGGAAGGCACAGATGACGTCACGGGGATCTCCGCTGCGTCAGCAATGTCGCAGGTTTCACGGCACCCGCAATCATCCCTTCGGCAACACTGTCTTGCCATTCCCGCAATGACGTCTTAGCACTCGCGGCAATCAGTAACGGATTGCAAGGGCACTTGAATATGGCAACGCACAAATTGCTGCTTCTCCCCGGCGACGGCATCGGCCCTGAAGTGATGGCCGAGGTGAAGCGCCTGATCGACTGGATCGATGCCCAGGGCATCGCCAAATTCACGATCGAGAACGGTCTGGTTGGCGGCGCCGCCTATGATGCCGACAAGCTCCCTATCACCGATGCCACAATGGCCAAGGCGGATGCCGCCGATGCCATCATCTTCGGCGCCGTAGGCGGCCCGAAGTGGGACAGCGTGCCTTATGAGCATCGCCCCGAGGCCGGCTTGCTGCGCCTGCGCAAGGATCTCGGCCTGTTCGCCAATCTGCGCCCAGCCGTGTGCTATCCCGCGCTGGCGGAATCATCGAGCCTGAAGCGTGAGGTCGTCGAGGGCCTCGACATCATGATCGTGCGCGAGCTCACAGGCGGCGTCTATTTCGGCGAACCGAAGACCATCACCGATCTCGGCAACGGCCAGAAGCGTGCCGTCGATACGCAGGTTTACGACACCTATGAAATCGAGCGCATCGCCCGCGTCGCTT
>JAQGJO010000136.1 GCA_028290595.1 Hyphomicrobiales bacterium
CGCTGCGGTCGGCTGGGTTGGGCACGCTGCCCTCGATGGCGTAGAGCTGCTCGACATCCTCGTCGATGCGCGGAATCGAGGCGAGCAGCCCTTCGCTATAGGGATGCAGCGGATTGTCGAATAGCGAGAGCACATCGGCCTCCTCGACGATCCTGCCGCCATACATGACGACGACCCTGTCGCACATCTCGGCGACGATGCCCAGATCATGGGTGATCAGCATGATCGCCATGCCGAGTTCGGCGCGCAGCTTGCGCATCAGGTCGAGAATCTGCGCCTGGATCGTTACGTCGAGCGCGGTCGTCGGTTCGTCGGCGATCAGCAGCTTCGGATTGCAGGAAAGCGCCATGGCGATCATGACTCTCTGGCGCATGCCGCCGGATAGTTGATGCGGGAACTCATGCGCGCGGCGTTCAGGCGCGGAGATGTTGACCAGCCGCAGCATGTCGATCGCCTTTTCGAAGGCCGCCTGGCGTGACAGATGCTGATGCAGCATGATCGCCTCGGCGATCTGCGCGCCGACGGTGAACACCGGGTTGAGCGAGGTCATCGGCTCCTGGAAGATCATCGACAGCTTGTTGCCGCGCAGATCGCGCATGGCCGCCTTGTCGAGCTTCAGGATGTCCCTGCCCTCGAAGAGGATTTCGCCATCGGCATAGCGGCCGGGCGGCGCCGCAATCAGCCGCATCACCGAAAGCGACGTGACGCTCTTGCCTGAACCGGATTCGCCGACCACGCCCAACGTTTCGCCGGCATCGATATGCAGACTCACGCCATCGACCGCACGCACCTCGCCGCGATCGCTGGCAAAGTAAGTCTTGAGATTGCGGATATCGAGAACCGGCGCGCCCATCGATCAGTTCTCCACCTGCTTCAGCCGCGGATCGAGCAGGTCGCGCAGCCGGTCGCCGACCAGATTGATGCCGATGACAGTGATGAAGATAGCGAGGCCCGGCATGGCCGCGACCCACCAGGCATTGCCTATATAATTGCGGCCTTCGGCGATCATGGCGCCCCAGGTGGGGGTTGCGGGCGGAACGCCGAGGCCCAGAAAACTCAACGCCGATTCAAACAGGATCATCTTGGCGACGAGCAGGCTGGAGATGACGATCACCGACGACATGACGTTGGGCAACAGATGTTTGAACAGGATGCGCGGCGTCGAGGCGCCGAGCACGCGGGCGGCCTGTACATATTCGCGCTCGCGCAGCACAAGGCATTCGGCGCGCACGACGCGGGCATATTGCACCCAGTTGGTCAGCCCCAGAACCAGAATGAGATTCCACAGGCTGGCGCCGACCACCGCGACGACGGCGAGCGCCAGCACGAGAAAGGGAACCGCGAGCTGAATGTCGGTGAGCGCCATGAGAAAGCGGCCGATATAGCGATCTTCATAGCCGGCGACGAGGCCAAACGTAATGCCGACGATACTGGAGAGAATGACCGAGGCGACGCCGACCAGCAGCGAGACCTGGGCGCCGACGACGAGGCGGCTGAAGATATCGCGGCCGAGCGCCTCGGTGCCAAGCAGGTGGACGCCTTCGGACCCTTCCCAGAGCGGCGGCTTCAGGCGCTGCATGATATCCTGCGCCGACGGATCGAACGGTACGATCCAGGCTCCGATCAGGGCCGCGAAGATCACGGTGGCGACGATCAGCAGGCCAAAGGCCGCGAGCTTGCTGCGCAGAAAGCGATGCAGGAAGGCGGCCATCAGCGTTTTCTCAAGCGCGGATCGAGAAGGCCATAGCAGAGATCGACGGTGAGGTTGATGCCGACGATGAGGACGGCGGTCAGAAAGACAAAGGCCTGAACGACGGTGAAATCACGATTGTCGATGGCCTGAATGGCGAGGCGGCCGATGCCGGGATAGGCAAAAATCTCTTCGGTAATCACCGCGCCGCCGAGCAGCGCGCCGACCTGCAGGCCGACAACCGTGAGCGTCGGGATGGCGGCGTTGCGGAGCGCGTGCTTCAGCACGATGCCGGCATCCGAGACGCCCTTGCCGCGGGCGGTGCGGATATAGTCCGATTGCAGCACTTCGATCATGCTGGAGCGCAACAGCCGCGTGATGATGGCCGTCGAATAGGCGGCGAGCGCCAGCGCCGGCATGATCAGGTTTTGCCACGACCCGCCGCCGGACGGCGGTAGCCAGTGCAGCTTTTCCGAGAAGATCAGGATCAGCATGATCGCCAGCCAGAAGGTCGGGAAGCTCTGGCCGACCAGCGAGATCAACAGGCCGATGCGATCGACGATCGAGCCGCGATAGGAGGCAGCGACAATGGCGAGCGGCACCGAGACGAGGAGAGAAATGCTAAGCGCCACGGCGCTGAGCGCGAGGGTCGCCGGCATGCGTTCCAGCACAAGCTGCATCGCCGGCTGGTCGTAACGCAGCGACAGGCCGAAATCGCCGCGCACCGCCCGCGACAGAAAGTCGATATATTGCAGGAAAATGGGGCGGTCGAAGCCCATCTGGTGGCGGAACCGGACGATCTCTTCCAGCGACGCCTCCGGCGCCAGAAACAGGGCTGACGGATCGCCGCCGATCCGAATGAGGAAGAACACGGCGATCGACACGCCGAACACGACGGCGAGCGCGTAGACAAAGCGTGTCGCCACATAGCCCAGCATAGTGATGTTTGTCTCCTTAGAATATGACTGATAATTACTCGAGGCCACGGAACGGATTCTAGCTGCGCCAATTGCAAGTGGAAGTCGGCACCCCGAAGCCCTCATCCTGAGGAGCCTGCGCAGCAGGCGTCTCGAAGGACGGGGGCGTGTGAGAGGATGACGACGAGCATCTTTGCATCATGTTTGTTTGCTCAAATTGTCCACGGATATTGGCCTTCACAGGCGGAGCCCACACGTTGCGGCCTGACGCCCCCGTCCTTCGAGACGCGCCCTCCGGGCGCTCCTCAGGATGAGGGCTTCTGTCGGTTTTCGTTGTTCTTCAGGCAGCGCGTTGCCTCCGGATTCCCGCTCTGCGCATCGCTTGGCGGGAATGACACACCAAGACTGAAGCCGCACAGCAACATGGCAAGCCTTTAAAAGTCACTTTTAGTTTCCGGCCATACTCTTAGCTTTCGCAACTTACTCAAAATAGGCTTGCCGCAGGTCGATCACGCCATCGCCGCGCGGCTGCCACTGCAGCCTGGCGTTGATGCCGTAGATCAACGGCGGCTGCAGCAGCGGCAATTGCGGCGCCTCTTCCTTGATGATCGCCGCGGCCTTGGCATAGATCGCCTTGCGCTCGTCGAGGTCGAGGGTCGAACGGCCGGCATCGAGCAGTCTGTCCAATTCCGGGTTGGAATAATAGCTCTGATACTGGCCCGTGTGCAGCAGCGGATGCCAGACGATATCGGGATCCCGGCCGCCCCAGCCTGGGAAGCTGATGCCATCGCGGGCCTTCTTCTCGGAAATCTCGGCCCAGACCCCCGGCGCGAGATATTGCGCCTCGACCTTGACGCCGACCTTGGCGAGGAAGCCGATGGTCGCTTCCATGATCTCGCGATCCTTCAGATAGCGGCCCTGGCGCGAGATCAGCGGAATGGTGAAACCGTTGGGATAGCCGGCTTCCGTGAGGAGCGCCCTCGCCTTCTTGGGATCATAGGGATAGGGCTGCCAGCTCTTGTCATAACCGAAGGCCGTCGTCGGCAAGGTGAGCGCAATGCGCTGGCCCATGCCGCTGAGAAGCGCCTGCTGAATCGCATCTACGTCGACTGCATAGTTCAACGCCTGGCGAACCAGCTTGTTCTGCAGCGGCGATGGTTTCAGCGTGTCGAAAGCGTAGAAATACAGCGTGTCACTGGCGATGGCGGCAATTTTTGTATTGCCGCTTTTGAGCGGCGGTACGTCCTCCGGCGGAATGTCGACGGCAATATCGACGCCACCGCTGGTGAGTTCGGCGATACGGGTGCGGGTTTCCTTGATCGGCCGGAAGATCACCTTGGCGATCTTCGGCGCGCCGCCCCAATAGGCAGGATTGGCTTCCAGCACGATGCGATTGTCCTTGCGCCATTCGACGAGGCGATAAGGCCCGGTGCCGACGGGTGCCGTCACCAGCGCGTCAGGCCCCTTTTCCTTGAGATAGCCGGGCGGGACGATCATCGAGGCGAACGCCCCTTCATTGACCGAGAACAGCATGGTCGGAAACGGCTTCTCCGTCTTGAAGTCGACCGTATATTTATCGACAACGTCGACCGACTTGATCGCTGCGATGCGCGAATAGTTGGGGGCCTTGAAGGCGGGATCGAGCGCGCGGTCGAAGGTGAATTTCACCGCGTCGGCGTTGAACTCTTCACCGTTCGAGAATGTCACGCCCTCGCGCAGTTTGAAGCGCCAGGTCAGCGGATCGGGATTGCTCCACGACACCGCGAGTGCCGGCTTGGCGTTCCCGTCAGCGTCCTGGGTGACGAGTGCGTCATAGATATGGAACAGGATATTGGCCGTCGTGATCAGCGTATGCTTGGCGGGATCGAGCGTATAGGCGTCGGTCTGCTGCGCGACGACGAGGGTATCCTTCACTGTGTTCCGCGTCTGCGCTTTCGCCGGCTGCATCGTGACAGCCGCCGCAACGCTGAGGACAATGCCGAGCAGGCCTGATCGAAAACGCGGTTTCATCTGTCCACCT
>JAQGJO010000145.1 GCA_028290595.1 Hyphomicrobiales bacterium
AGCGGGCGAATATGCCCAGTTGCGACGGCGCCATCGTCAGCGGTCCCTTGCGGAACAGACCGTATTCGACGCCCATCCAGGCGCGCTTCAACAGCGATTGATAATCGACGTTAAGCGTGCGGCCATGAGAGATCTTGTAGATCAATCGCAACTGCAGATGGTCCTGCAGATTCTCGCCGACACCGGGCAGCTCCTGCACCGGTTCGATGCCGAGTTCGGTAATGCGCTCGCTCTGGCCGATGCCCGACAGTTCGAGAATTTGCGGCGTTCCGATTGCGCCGGCACTGATCACGACTTCGCCGGCAGCTTTTGCGACGCGCGTTTCATTACCGATGCGATAGCGCACGCCGGCGGCGCGCTTGCCCTCCCAGACAATTCCCCCGACATGCATATTGCTCAGCAGGGTCAGGTTCGGGCGATTGAGAACCGGCTTGAGAAAGCCGCGCGCAGCGCTCCAGCGGCGGCCGCGTTTGTGGTTGACCTGGAAATAGGCCGAGCCGAAATTGTCGCCGGAATTGAAATCCTGCGTCTGTGGAATGCCGGTCTCTGCCGCCGCGGCGCGCACCGCATCGAGAACGTCCCAGTGGATACGCGGTTCTTCGATGCGCCATTCGCCGCCGGCGCCATGCAGGTCGGTCTCGCCGGCATAGTGATCCTCGTGCTTGCGAAAGATCGGCAGCACGTCGTCCCAACCCCAGCCGGTGAGGCCCATTTGCCGCCAGTTGTCGTAATCGGCCGATTGGCCTCGCATGTAGATCATGCCGTTGATGGCGGAACAGCCGCCGATCACCTTGCCGCGCGGATAGGCGAGGTCGCGTCCATTGAGGCCCGGCTCTTTTTCGGTGCGGAACATCCAGTCGGCGCGCGGATTGCCGATGGCGAACAGATAGCCGACGGGAATGTGAAACCAGATCCAGTTGTCATTGCCGCCGGCTTCCAGCAGCAGCACCCGGTTCTTGGGATTGGCCGACAGCCGATTGGCGAGAACGCAGCCGGCAGAGCCGGCGCCTGCGATGATGTAGTCGAATTCCGCGCCGTCCGGCACGTTTGGCCCGGGCATGTCCCTGCGCGCTCCCGTTTCTGTCGAGAGAAACATTTACGCAGCTTCGAGCGAAGACGAAAGCCTGCAATTCCGATTATTTTGACCAATTGTTCGGCAGCATGCGCCAGAGAAGGTCGCTGCGGTCGATGATCGTATGTTTCAGCGCGCCTGCGATGTGGGCGCCGACGATCAGCGCCATGAGAATGCCGCCCAACTTGTGGATCGTCGACAGCACTTCGTAGAGCTTGTCGTTTTGCGGCACGAGGTGCGGCAAGGTGAACAGGCCAAACACCGAAACGTCGACTCTATAGGCCGATGTCATCGCCCAGCCGAGAAGCGGCATGACGATGATCAGTACATAAAGCGTATGGTGCGCTGCGGTAGATGCAATGCGTTCCAGGCGGGTCAGGCCGGGATGCGAGGCAGGCGCGCCGCGCGACCGGCGCACATAGACGCGCCACACCGCGAGCACGAAGATCAGCACGCCGAAAGATCGATGCAGATCGAACAGGCGATTTTGCGCATCGCCTTCCGGCAGGCGCAACATGACAATGCCGGCGGGAATCACGAACAGGACGCAGCCGGCAATGATCCAGTGCAGCCATTTGGCGGTGGGCGCATAATGTGCAGGCGCTACAGTCTCACCAGTCTGGCTCATGATATCTCCCGCTTCCTAATCGGTTGTGCGTGGGCCACAGTTCTGCAATTCAAGCTCGCAAATCACAATCAAACAGAACGTCGCCGTCGCTGAAAACGAAGGTTGTCACAGCCGGTCGCCGCGCATCCGACAAATGCAAGATCGGTGCAAGCTCCAGCCCCATGCGGCCCGAACCTATGATCATGGGCGCGACAAGAACATGCAACCGGTCGAGTGCGTCGGCATCGACGAAAGATGAAATGACCCGTGAACCGCCCTCTACCAGAATGCGATGGAAGCCTCGTTTTGCCAGCGCCTGGATCACATGATGCGGTTCGAACGTCTCGGCCGTTCCGGGTTTAATCTGAATCAA
Organism: Hyphomicrobiales bacterium; assembly: GCA_028290595.1. The sequence goes on from JAQGJO010000145.1 coordinate 2,053, forward strand.
TTCATCGCATTCAGCGGGCGCCTGCCCGCAGGCGCTGAAGGCCAGCCGGACGGCGCCGTCATTGGCCAGCCATTTACCCGCGGGAATGCCCCTGCCGGTTGGGTCCACGACGACTCGTGCCGGGTTGCGGCCCTCGCACAGGCGGACCGTCAACTGCGGATCGTCGGCCACCAGGGTGCCGGCGCCGACCAGCACGGCATCGACATGGGCGCGCAGGCGGTGCAGATGGGCAAGCGCGGCTTTGCCGTTGATATATTTGGATTCTCCGCTCGACGTCGCGATGCGGCCGTCGAGCGACTGGCCAAGCTGCGCAACGACCAGAGGTGTGCTACGTTCGACCTCGGCAAAAGGCTGAAATATCTTCGCATAGGCCTTGTCTGCTTCGGTCATTTCGATGGCGTCTGGCCGCACAGGCAATCCCCTCCGTTGCGCCTATTCATACAGGGTTCATTGATTTTCTGGAGAATTATCCGGCTTTAGGCTATTGAATAGTCGTAAATAGCAACTAATTCTCAGGTGGCGCGCTGAAAATTCAGCTAGTTAATGAGGTTCGCGTGTCCGGCATGAAGAGTCTTCTCTACCCTGACAAGGAATTCTCCGCGATATCCGTGGAGCGTGCGATCGGCGAAATGCGTTCCGGCCGCCCGGTTCTGTTGCGCGCCGGTCGTTCGCTGGCCATCGCCGTGGGGGTGGAAGCGCTCGACAGCAATACTGCGCAAGCACTTGAAGGCCTGGCCCGTGGCCGTGCGCGCCTGGCTTTGACCGGGCCACGTCTGAAGAAGCTTGGTTTCGATCGGACCGAGTCCGGCATTATCGCACTTCCGAACATCGACCTGAATCGCATCGCGACATTGGCGAGCGACGTTGGTGCGCGGTTCGACGCGCCGGCGGCTGGTCTTTCCAAGCTCGACAAGGCTGCCATGGAACTGGTGCGACTTGCGCTCATCGCTCCGGCGGTGGTTGTCGTGCCCGTCTCGGCCAAGTCAGTTGCCGGCGCGGCGCTGCTTCACGTTGATGTGAACGCGATCATGGATTATCGCGGCGCCCGGGCGAGCGGCATGACCATTGTAAGCCGCGCGCCGGTGCCTCTCGAGGGAGCGCCGGAGACCGAATTCGTTGTCTTCCGCGGTGGCGAAGGATTGCGCGACCAGGTGGCGATCATCATCGGCAAGCCCGATCTGTCGAAGCCGGTCACGGTCCGGCTGCATTCGGCCTGTCTTACAGGCGACCTGTTCGGCAGCCTGAAGTGCGACTGCGGCGATCAGTTGCGTGAGACCGCGCGCCTGATGGCGAAGACAGACGGCGGTATCCTGCTTTATCTCGACCAGGAAGGCCGCGGCAACGGTTTCTCCAACAAGATGCGCGCCTACGATCTGCAGGCGCACGGTTTCGACACTTATGATGCTGACGAGGCGCTCGGCTTTGGCCATGACCAGCGGCGCTTCGACTTTGCCGCCGAAATGCTGAAGCTGCTGGGCGTTCACGCCGTGCGCATCATGACCAACAATCCGGTCAAGATCGCAGCGCTGGAGCATGCGGGCCTCGATGTCGCCGCCGATGAGCGCATCATGGGCCGGATGAACGATCATAATGTCCGCTATCTCACGTCCAAGCGTGAACGGGCGGGACATTTTATCGATGCGGATCAGCTCAAGGCCTATGGCCTCATCAAGGATTGATCCGCCGCTTCGCGAGCCGCGTTTTCCCGCATCGCATTACTGGCTGGCGGCGGCGCTGTTCGCCGTGGGTTCGGTCATTTTTGCATGGCCGTGGCTTGTCGGCGGCCTGACGATCCCCTGGGACGCCAAGGCCCATTTCTATCCGCAGCTGACATTCCTGGCGCGCTCACTCCATGAGGGCCAGTTGCCGCTGTGGACGCCGAATGTTTTCGGCGGTCATCCGCAGATCTCCGATCCGCAGTCGCTGTTTTTCTCGCCGCCGTATTTTCTGCTGGCTCTGTTCAACGCTGCACCGAGCTTCGTCGCTT
>JAQGJO010000160.1 GCA_028290595.1 Hyphomicrobiales bacterium
CCAGAAAAATGGCGAAACCGGGACTTCTAAAGCTTCCGCTTGGCTGTTCCGGCTTTTGACGGTCGTTACGGTCGGAATATGTCAGCAGTAGTGAACGAAGGTCTTCAGCCGACGTGATGCTCAAGCAGCTTGCGGCAGATCCGTTCGAAAGCCGCACGCTCGATTGCGTCGAGCGGCGCGACGAACTTGTCCTGCACGGCTTCAACGGCGGGCAGGGCCTGCGCCACGGCCTGCTCGCCCGCCGGCGTGATCGCCAGTACATTCTGCCGTCGATCCTCGCGCGAGGCGGTGCGGCTGACCCAGCCTTTCGCCTCCAGCCGGTCGATCACGCCGCCGATGGTGGCGCGATCGTAGCCGATTTGTGCAGCGAGTTCTGCCTGGCCAAAGCCTTTGCCCATGCCTTGCCGCTGCGCGATGGCAACGAGCGAAGCGAACTGCACCGGCGTGAGTTCCGGTCCCGCCTCTTCCATGAACAGGCGCACCGCGACCTGCTGCAGACGCCGGATGTAATGTCCGGGCATGCGCTCCATGGTCAGCCGTGCGGCAGTGGATGCGGCCTGCGTTTCCGCGTTGCCACGCATACTCAATCGAGACATTTGTCGACCGACCAGCCATAGAGCCATTCGAGCGCATCGTAATAGCGTTCCTGGGTCCGGCCTTGCCACAATTGATTGCGCACCAGCCGCTCCGCGCCGCCGGCATGGAACAGGCGGCCCATTTCGCGCGCCGAATAAACCACGCGCGCCGTGCGCGGAATGCGCTTCTCCTCATAAAGCCGGAACGCTTTCTGCAGATCGTTGTTGTTGACTCTCAGCGCTTCGCGCAGGGTCACCGCGTCTTCAAGCGCCATGCAGGCGCCTTGCGCCATATATTGCAGCATCGGATGCGCGGCATCGCCGAGCAGGGTGGCGCGGCCTTCGCCCCATTTCAGCACCGGATCGCGATCGGCGATGCTCCAGCGCCGCCATGATGTCGGCTTGTCGATGAGCTGGCGCGGCCGGTCCGCGATATGGGTAAAGTAGGATTGCACTTCCTCGCGCGAACCTTCACGCACGCCCCATTCTTCTTTTTCGCGGCTGTGGAAGGTAACGACGATATTATATTGCTCGCCGCCGCGCATCGGATAGTGCACCAGATGGCAATTGGGTCCGACCCAGATCGTTGCTGCGTTCCAGCGCAGATCGGCTGGAAACTCATCGCGTGGCGTGACGGCCCGATAGACGACATGGCCCGGCACGCGGTGGCCGTCGCCGACCAGTTTCTCGCGCACGACGGATTTGACGCCATCGCAACCGATCAGCGCGATGCCGCGATATTCCTTGCCGTTTGAATCCGTGGCGCGCACGTCCTTGTCGCCGATGTCGATGCTGACGATGTGCGAATTGGTGTGAAAGTGGACGTTCTTTTTCGTCTGCACTTCCTCAAAGATCGACAGGTGAATGTCGGCACGGTGGATCACCGCATAAGGATTTTTGAACCGCGCGCGAAACGCCTCGCCCGCCGAAATCTTGCCGACGACGCTTTCGTCGACCGCGTCCATCATGATCAGATCGTCGGTATAGACGGCGCGCGCCCGCAATCTGGGGCCGCAGCCAAGTGCGTCCATGGCGGCGAATGCATTGGGGCCAAGCTGGATGCCGGCGCCGATCTCGCCGATCTCCGGCGCCTGTTCGATCAGTTCGACATCGAAACCAGCCTGCGTCAGCGCCAGGGCGCAGCCCATGCCGCCAATACCGCCGCCGATCACCAGAACCGTGTTTTCGTGTGACGCGCCAGCCATGCTTTCCTCCCGCACATTTATTGCCGTACTGTCGAATTTAGTAAGTATACATTTTGTATGTATACAGTCAATATGTCTGGCGAGGTTTTTGCCTTGGTTTACAAGGCTTGGTTTACAGGCCTTGGTTTAAACGACATCTGAATCGGCTATAAGCCGCGCGCCGGGCGGTTTCCGGCTTTCCATGAGGACCTTATGCACATTGCTATGATCGGTTCGGGCTACGTTGGCCTGGTTTCGGGGGCCTGTTTTGCCGATTTCGGCCATGACGTGACCTGCGTCGATAAGGACGAGACCCGCATCGCGGCGCTGGAGCGCGGCGAAATTCCCATTTTCGAGCCGGGCCTTGAGCAAATTGTCGCGGAGAACGTCCGCCAGAAGCGTCTTTCCTTCACGCGGAGCCTGGCTTCGGCCGTAGCGTCGGCCGATGCGGTGTTCATCGCCGTCGGCACACCGTCACGCCGCGGCGATGGCCATGCCGATCTCGGCTATGTCTACGCGGCGGCGGCCGAAGTGGCGGACGCGCTCGACGGCTTCACCGTCATCGTCACCAAATCGACGGTTCCCGTCGGCACCGGCGACGAAATCGAACGCATTATTCGCGAACGGAGGCCGGACGCGGATTTTGCCGTCGTCTCCAACCCGGAATTCCTGCGCGAGGGCGCTGCCATCACCGATTTCAAACGTCCCGATCGCATCGTCGTCGGCACCGATGAAACGCGCGCGCGCGAAGTGCTTACGGAAATCTACCGGCCGCTTTATCTCAATCAATCGCCCATCGTCTTCATGTCGCGGCGCACGGCCGAACTGACGAAATACGCCGCCAATGCTTTTCTCGCCACCAAGATCACCTTCATCAACGAGATCGCCGATCTCTGCGAGAAGGCCGGCGCGGATGTGCAGGATGTGGCGCGCGGCATCGGCCTCGACAATCGCATCGGCTCGAAGTTTCTGCATGCGGGGCCGGGCTATGGCGGCTCGTGCTTTCCCAAGGATACGATGGCGCTGATCAAGACGGCGCAGGAATATGGCGCACCGACGCGCATCGTCGAGACGGTGGCCGCTTCCAACGAGACGCGCAAGCGTCGCATGGCCGACAAAATCCTCGAGGCTTGCGGCGGCTCCGTCACTGGCAAGACGGTGGCGGTGCTAGGCCTCGCCTTCAAACCCAACACCGACGACATGCGTGACGCGCCGTCACTTGTCATTCTTCCTGCGCTGCAATCGCTGGGCGCAAATGTGCGCGCCTTCGATCCCGAATCCATGGATCAGGCGCGTCCGCTGCTGGCGGACGTTACCTTCTGCGACGACGCCTATGAATGCGTGCGCGGCGCCCATGCGCTCGTCATTCTCACCGAATGGGATGCGTTCCGCGCGCTCGATCTGGCGCGCATCAAAAGCCTGCTTGCCGAGCCGGTCATCGTCGACCTGCGCAACATCTATAATCCGGACGATGTGCGTAAACGCGGCTTTGCTTACACCGGCGTCGGACGCGGCTGAGCGTGTGAGAATCTTTCAAGGGGGGCAACCTCTCCGTCATGCCCGCACTTGTTGCGGGCACCCACGCCATGGTGCGCTGCCGCGCGTCAGAAAGGCGCTCTCATCGTTCTGGAACAGCAACGCAGCGTCACCGCGTGGATACCCGCGACAAGCGCGGGCATGACGGAAAGGTGGCGGATAAGGTAACAAGGACCACAGCCCGGGCATGACGGAGAGGTTGCCCCCCTTG
>JAQGJO010000167.1 GCA_028290595.1 Hyphomicrobiales bacterium
CGCTACGCGGGCGTCGGGAATGACATTTAGGTCGCGGGCTTGGCGCGGCGCCTCCGACTATACTATTCTGCGGGAAGCCAGTCCCTTAGCGGCGTGAAGCCCAAACCAGAGAGTTCCCGCCATGCCCAATCCTTCCGAGCCTGTGCCGCTCGAAAAGATCGTCGGCTACCACGCCCACATCTATTTCAAGGATGCGCAGGAGCGCGCCGCTGCCGAAACCTTGCGGACGCAGATCGCCGAGCGTTTCACCGTCCAGCTTGGCCGCTGGCACGACCGGCTTGTCGGTCCCCATGCGCGGCCGATGTATCAGGTTGCTTTCGAGGTCGAGACCTTTGCGACCTTCGTGCCGTGGCTCATGCTCAATCGCGCCGGCCTGACCATCCTGGTGCATCCGGACACCCGCCAGCCGCGCCGCGATCATCTCGTCCATGCGCTCTGGCTGGGCGAAGTGCTGCCCATCATGAATGTCGAGCAGCTCGAAGTGTCGAGAGAAAGCCTGCCCAAGGACCCGATCGTGCCCAATACGGCGCCCTCGATCGCCGCCTGACCCTACCTTCGGTTCATTGCATCCGGCTTTGCGGCGGCTAATATGGCCGCCGCTCTCGACTGCGGACTCAAAGGTTATTTTCATGCTTGATATCGACAATCTGGTGGCCATCGACATTCATACCCATGCCGAAGGCCCGTGCGGCTGCGATTCCTGGCTCGATTCGCGCGAGATGCAGGAGGGCATGAAGACCTATTTCAAGAAGGAGTTCGAGCAGCCGACCATTCCTGAAATCGCGCAATATTACCGCGAGCGGAAAATCGGTCTCGTCATCTTCCATGTCGATAGCGAACATCACCTCGGTCATCGGCGCTATCCCAACGAGGAGGTGGCCCGGCTTGCCAACGAGAATTCCGACATCATGATTCCGTTCGCTTCCATCGATCCGCACAAGGGCAAACTCGGCGCCCGTGAGGCGCGGCGGCTGGTGGAGGATTTCGGTGTGCAGGGGTTCAAGTTTCACCCCTCGGTGCAGGGGTTCTATCCCAACGACCGCATGTGCTATCCGCTCTATGAGGCGATTGCGGAGAGCGGCAAGCCGGCTTTGTTCCACACCGGCCAGACCGGCGTCGGCTCGGGCATGCGCGGCGGCTATGGAATAAAACTCGAATATTCCAATCCGATGTTTCTCGACAGCGTCGCGGTGGATTTTCCCGACATGCCCATCATCATGGCGCATCCGTCCTTCCCCTGGCAGGAAGAGGCGCTGGCCGTCGCCCAGCACAAGCCCAACGTCTATATCGACCTGTCGGGCTGGTCGCCGAAATATTTCCCGCCGATCCTGGTGCGCTACGCCAATTCGCTGCTGAAAGACAAAGTTCTGTTCGGCTCGGACTTCCCCGCCATCACCCCAGATCGTTGGCTGAAGGATTTCGAAGCCATCGACATCAAGCCGGAGATACGCCCGCTGATCCTCAAGGAAAATGCGATCAAGCTGCTGAAGCTGCGCAAGTCTTAAGCACGCCGCAGCCGATGTCATTCCCGACGCGCCGCAAGGCGCGAGCGGGAAACCAGGCGCTGCGACTGCGTTGCTGCTGGACGATCGCGCGAGGCGTAGTGAATCATTAGGTCTGGATCCCCGCTCGCCAGCTTCGCAGGCGTCGGGGATGACACTGCTGCGACGACTTGCCTTTGTTTTAGATCAAACCCACCAGCGCCGCGGCGGCGCCCAGAAAAAGGGCTGCGCTGGCCCAGAGAATCCACATGCCTCCGACCCGTCGCTCCAGCACGGCTGAGGCTGGATTGGTGGGATCGTAATATACATCGACCCGGCCATTCTGCGGGTAACGCTGCGTCCGTCCACTGATCAGCGATGGCAGCGAGGATGTAACGACTGCGCCGAAGGCGACACGATCGGCGCTATAGCGCTGACCGGCGACATTGTAGGAGTAGACGATCTTGGAGCGGAAAACCGAGCGCCATTGTCCATACGTGGTGCTGGTCGAACTGCGGGTCTTCAACGTCTCGATGCCCGACTCTCCAATCGCTCCCTTGACGCTCGGCCAGGTTTTCGCCGCGTCGGCCAAACCTTTTTGCAGGAACGCCATGCGAAGGATGAAGAGCCCCATGATCGTCAGAAACGCGGCGGCGCCCGCATTCTGCGGCCGGGGCAGATACGGCGTCAGCGCTCTCAGACCGTCGCTGACCATCAGAATCAGCGCGATCGATCCGATGATGAGCCCGGCAGACAGATAGATCATGAACTTGAAAGCGCCGTCCGGCATGGTCCGTTCTATGACGGCCTTGGTGGGATCGTTCGGATCGTAGAAGACGGTGACCTTCGCGCCTTTCGGAAAGCGAGCCATTGTCTCCGGAATCTCGAAGTTGCCGAGGTTTTCCTGGATGCTGTATCTCGTGCCGTGAAATTTCTTGCCGTTCACTTCGTAATCGAACGCGATCTCGGGAAAGTTGCGGATTTCGCTGGCGCCCTGCGACGACGAATCGTTTGATATGCTTTCCACAGTGCGGGCGACGACGCGCGCGGAGACGATCTTTCCCGGTGTCGGCAGCCAATGGCTCGCAGCTTTAACCTGCCACCATTTGACGAAGGTCGCCGTTGCAAGGAGCGCAGAGACGGCACAGGCGATGCCGACCAGCATTATTTTCAATTCCAAGGGAGTCTCCTGCCGCCATAGCGTGCGCGACGGACATCGGATGATTGTCCCACCGCACTTGCAAGTGCTTATTTCAGCAATGGCCCTCGGAGGTTGTGCGTTTTCGCTCAGCGCCGGCTCGATAACGTCCGTATGAAGTCGTAAAGAACCGCCGTCGCGGCTTCCATGTCGCCTGGCGAGGCGTATTCGGCCGGATTATGGCTCACGCCGGCCTTGCAGCGCGAAAAGATCATGGCGATGGGCATCCGGCCGCGAAACGACATAGCGTCATGCCCGGCGCCGCTGGCAAGGCGATAGGGCGTAAACCCGAGATGCTGAAAGCTCTGCTCCAGCGCATCCATCAGTGACGGCTCGCAGGGCGCAGCCGGCATATCGTGCGAACAAACAAACTTTGCTGCGACGCCGCGCCGCGATGCGATTTCGGCAATCTCGGCCTCGATCCGTTCGACCGCCTCACGGCGCTCGCTGTCGGAAGGACTGCGCACGTCGAGTGACATTTCGACCAAGCCCGGAACGATATTGACCGCGCCGCGTGGCGTCTCGATGCGCCCGACGGTTGCCACAAGACCACGCTTGCTGCGGCCGATCCGCTCGATGGCGAGGATCATTTCGGCAGCCGCCGTCAACGCATCGCTGCGCATACTCATCGGCTGCGTGCCGGAATGGCCGCTTTTGCCGGTGACGGTGATGGCGCCGCGCGTGGCGCCGTTGATGGCGGTGACGATGCCGACGGGAAAGCCCTGCGCTTCGAGCACCGGGCCCTGTTCGATATGCACTTCCACATAGGCCAGAACGCGTGCCGGATCGCGCGCCTGCTTCGGCGCATAATTGGGATCGGTGCCGAAGCGGGCCAGCGCCTCGCGCCGCGACACGCCGTCGGCATCCTTGTCGTCGAGCGTCGCCGGTTCGAACGTTCCTGCAATGGCGCGCGAGCCGGTCAGGGTCGACGGATAGCGCACGCCTTCCTCATCACCGAAGGCCAGAACCTCGATGGCGAACGGCAGTTTGACGCCGTCGCGCTTCAACCGGTCGACGGCAGCAATCGCGGCGATGACGCCGAAATTGCCGTCGTATTTGCCGGCATTGCGCACCGTGTCGATATGCGAGCCGAGCAGCAGTGTCTTGCCGTCAGGATCTGTTCCCTCGTATCTGCCGACGACAGTCGCGAGCGCATCGATATGCACGCTCATGCCGGCCTGCGCCATCCAACTGACGACCAGATCGGCGGCATTGCGATGCGCCTGCGTCAACGTCAGGCGGGTCAGCGCATTGGGCTCGGAGCTGAACTGTGCCAGCGCTTCGATGCGTGCTGCCAGGGCGTCGCCCTGCATCTGA
>JAQGJO010000217.1 GCA_028290595.1 Hyphomicrobiales bacterium
TCGGATTTCGCGGCGCAGGGCCGATTTGTCTTCATCCGCAGCGGCACACGCTGTCTGGCGCTGCTGCCGGATGGCGAACGGGATCTCGGCTCCGTGGGGCCAAACGACATGATCGCGGTTTCGCGGCAAGCTGGCCCCGCCGGCCTCGTCTATCATGTCGAAGTGCATCCCCGCGCCGCGTGAACGAAGCAAAACTTGCGATCCTGCGCTGAAGGTGGTTTTGCTGCGCGGGTACATCAGAAACGGTCCAAGTCCGGATGCGGCGGCTAATTCTCGAGGAACCGAATTCGGCGTCGGCCATCTGGGCCCGGCGGCTTGCCGTCTTCGCCATCGCCCTGGCGGGCATGTCGGTCGTGCTGCTGCGGACCCGCACCGCCGATGTCACCGCCGGCATGTCGGTACTTGGCGCCGCCATCTTCCTGGCCTGCGTGGCGCTGTTGCTGGCGGGCGCCGCCACCGTCGTCATCTGGCGTACCGGCGTGCGCGGCGTCGGCATTACGGTGGCTGCCGTGTTCCTGGCGCTGGTCGTGCTGGCCTATCCGGGCTGGCTGGCGATCCAGGCCGTGCGCCTGCCGGTGCTCAACGATATTTCGACGGACCTCAACGACCCGCCGGCCTTCTCGCGCTCGGCCCGAGCGTTGCGCGGACGCGGCGGTGTGGTGCCGCCGGAGGTGGCGCCGGAGCGGCGTCTCGACCAGCGCCGGGCCTATCCCCTCATCCAGCCGATCAATATCGATCTTGAGCCGGAAGAGGTTTATCAGCTCGTGCTGCGCGCCGCAGCAGCGCTCGGCTGGCAGGTGGTGGACCAGATTCCGCCAGGCGGTCGCGCCGGCATCGGCCGGGTCGATGCGGTCGCCCGGACCCTCATCATGGGATTTCCCGACGATATCACGGTGCGCATCCGACCGCTGGCGGCGCAGACGCGCATCGACATCCGCTCCGCCTCGCGCTTCGGACGCCACGACTTCGGCGCCAATGCGCAGCGCATCCAGCGCTTCAGCCAGGAAATGCAGACGCAGCTCGACGCGCGCTAGAGCATTTTCAAGCGAAGTGGATACCGGTTCGCGTGAAGAAAATGCGTCCAAACAAAAAAGATCAAACCCAGTTGAAGCGGCCGTTCTCGAACACGAGTACGCGGCCCTGCCAGATCTCGGCTATCGCGGCGCGATTGGTGGCGAGGCCGCCGAGCTCCGCCATCAGCACGCGGGCGACGCCGCCGTGGGAGACGACGACACAATCGCCATCCAGCGCGTTCAGCCAGGGCGCGATCCGCTCGCCGAGCATGGCATAGCTCTCACCGTCGGGCGGCACGAAGTTCCATTTGTCGCCTTCACGCTCAGCGGCAGCCTGGGGCGAATCGGCCTGGACTTCGGGCCAGGTCTTGCCTTGCCAACTGCCGAAGCTCAGCTCCATCAGCAGCGGGTCCGTCGTATAAGCTGAAGGATCGAGCTGCATCGCCGTGCGTGCGAGTTCCATGGTGCGGCGCGCCCGCGTCAGCGGCGAGGCGATATAGGCCAGCTTCGGATCGCGGATGCGCTCGAGCCCGAGAATACTGACGAGCTTGCGGCCGGCGGTGCCGGCCTGATGCAGGCCACGGGCATTCAGAGGAATATCCTGCTGGCCCTGCAGCCGGCCTTGCGCGTTCCAGTCAGTCTCGCCATGGCGGACGAAGAACAGGCGCTCAAGCGGCATGACGGGACGCTTTCAACGTCGACGCAGGCCGCGGCATGTCGTCAATCCTTGCCGACGACGCTGATGTCGGGCGCGGCCGGATTTTTCATGCCAACGACATGATAGCCCGCATCGACATGAATGATTTCACCGGTGATGCCGCGACCCATCGGCGACAGCAGGAAGGCCGCCGTCTCGCCGACCTCTTCAATCGTCACAGTGCGGCGCAGCGGCGCGTTATATTCGTTCCACTTCAGGATATAGCGGAAGTCGCCGATGCCGGAGGCGGCGAGGGTCTTGATCGGCCCTGCCGAAATGGCATTGACGCGGATGTTCTTCTCGCCGAGATCGGCGGCCATGTAGCGCACGCTGGCCTCGAGCGCCGCCTTCGCAACACCCATGACGTTGTAATGCGGCATCCATTTTTCAGCGCCGTAATAAGTCAATGTCAGCATCGAGCCGCCATTGGTCATCAGCTTTTCGGCGCGTTGCGCCACGGCGGTGAAGGAATAACAGGAGATCAGCAGGGATTTGGAGAAATTGCCGGCGGTCGTATCGACATAGCGGCCGGTCAACTCGTCCTTGTCGGAAAACGCGATGCAATGAACGATGAAATCCAGCGAGCCCCATTTATCGCCGATCGCGGCGAAGACCGCATCGATCGAGGCTTCGTCCGTGACGTCACAATGTCCGGCCACGAAAGCGCCGAGACCTTCGGCCAGCGGCCGAACGCGCTTCTCCAGCGCCTCGCCCTGAAAGGTGAAAGCCAGCTCCGCACCCGCATCGTGGGCAGCCTTGGCAATGCCCCAGGCGATCGAACGATTGTTCGCCACCCCCATGACCAGACCACGTTTGCCCGCCAAAATACCTGAACTTGAAATGATTTGCGCCTCTGCCATCTGATCCGGCACCTGTTTTCGGCAATTTCGACCCTTGCATGACGCAAAACGACGGCTGCCTTCACCAGCCGTTTAAGCGCTATGATTTCCCAAGGCAAGCGCGCCTATGGTCAGTATCGGACGCAAACCGGGATATAAAGCGGGGTATTAAAAGACCGCAGGTCGCCAGTTGGGCCGGCGACGGCGTGCAAAGGCGTGCAAAGACGGCCGCGCTATCGTTTCCCAGCAAATACGGAGCGGCACACCCGGAACCGATGCCCGGCGAGAGCGGTTCTTAAAAGTGTGGAAATGAAGTGGGTCAAAAACGGCTTTGCAAAAACGGCTTTGAGGAAGACAATTTTGCGCGAGCGTCGAAGTTGCGACATTCTATTGTGCGAAAAATGCATAGCCGCCAGAGAATCCGGCGGACAACGCTTTTTCCGCAGTAAAAGACGTGACCGCCGCCGTGTCTTCGGCATAATATCGCTCGGTAGGGAACGCGGGCAGGTAAGGACCGTAGCCAAGTGAAACGCAACATAGTTGAACGGCTGACCGGACGGCTAAGACGATTTGCGCGTGCGCTGCATGCAGACCAGCCCGCAGGCGCGGCGGATGACCTGGTTCGGGAGACGATTGAGGCTGCGTTGACCGCACGCGACACAGTCGAGCGGGCGGACATCCGCATCTGCCTTTTCCATCACATGATCGACAAGGCCCGCGCGGCGCAGAAGGACAAGCCCGCGCCGGCCGCCACTGTGGCCGCGGACCCCGACATGCCGGACATGATTGCGGCGCTGGCGAGCCTACGGTTCGAGGAGCGCACCGCCTATCTGCTCGTGGCGCTGGAAGAGTTCGGCTACGCCGACGCCGCCACCGTCATGCGCGTGCCCTACGACGTGCTGGCGACGCGGGTGGCGCAGGCGCGCATGCGGATCGACGATTTTTTCGATGAAGCAAGCCGGCGCAGCAGTGCCACGCGCGGAACCCCGCCGGGCCATTTGCGCATCGTGAAGTGAGACTGGAATGTTTTCGAGCAAACTCGTCAGCGCCGCCGAACTGAGCGCCTTTCTCGATGGCGAGACCGATCCGTCGCGGCGCGCCCTGCTGCGCGAACATCTGCGCACCTCGCCGGCCGATGCCCAGCGGCTGACCCGCTGGCGGCAGCGCGAGGAAGCATTGCGCACCACATTCGCGCCGGCCATTCGCGAAGGCGCCGGGCCGATGGCACCGCTCGCCCGTTCGCTCGATCAGAAAGTGTTTCCGCGCGACCGCCGGCCGGAGGCCAGGGTGCTGGGCGAAAGCAGCCATCCGATCGAAGAACCGATTCGCGGTGCGATCGGCGGCGGCCTGGCCCTGGTCAACAAGCGCCAACGCCGGCAAACGCTGATCATCGCGGCTGCCGCCTTCCTTGCCGGCGCAGTCGCCATGCTGGCGGCCATTGCCCTGATCGACGGTGTCAGCCGCTTCACGGCGCTCTATACGCCGGCGCCAGCGCAGACCAGCCAGGACAAGCCGCTAAATGACTCGCGCGCGCCCGGCTTATAGCCCGTTGCGCGGCTTATAGGGCTTTTCCGCCTGCAATTTGCGCATCAGGTTTTCGAGTTCGGTGTCCGGCTTTTCCGGCAGCACGATCTTGATCACGACGAGCAGATCGCCCGCCGGCTTGCCGCCGTTTTCCGGCAGGCCCTTGCCGCGCAGACGCATGGTGCGGCCGGAATTCGTATAAGGCGGGACGTTGATTTCGACCGCGCCGGTCAATGTCGGCGCTTCGACCTTGCCGCCCAGAACCGCTTCATAGAGCGTCAGCGGCAGTTCCAGCCGGATGTCGCGACCGTCGAGCTTGAACAGCGGATGCGGCGCAATCTGCACCGTCAGTAGAATATCCCCGGCGGTGCCGCCGAACGGCGCGGGGCCGCCCTGCCCCTTCAGCCGGATCTGCTGACCGGCATCGATGCCGGCGGGAATCTTGACGTCCAGCATGCGTCCGGTCGGCAGAGAGACGCGCACCTGTCCGCCCTGGACCGCGTCGGCCAGGGAAACGGTGACGACTGCATTGATATCCTCGCCACGGCGAAACGCCTGGCCGCCGCCCTTGCGGGCGCCGCCGAAAATATCGCCGAACAGGTCGGAGGGGTCGAAACCAGCGCCGGGGCGGGCGCCGCCGCCACCGCCGAATTCATATTCATAGTATTGACCCCCGCCCGGCCCCGCGCCACGGCGGGCGCCGGCCCCCGGCTGGAAGCCTTCGAAACCGCGCGGCTTGCCCTCCGCATCAATCTCGCCACGATCGAACTGGGGACGCTTCTTGTCGTCGCCAAGGATTTCATAGGCTTGATTGATCTCGGCGAACTTGTCCTGCGCCTTGGGATCACTTCTGTTCTGGTCAGGATGAAGTTTCTTGGCCAGGCGTCGGTACGCCTTCTTAATGTCGTCCGCCGAGGCAGATTTCGACACGCCAAGAACTGTATAAGGATCACGCATGTATCTATGAGCCCAGTGTCGGCTCCGCCCGAAATTGGCACGGATGCCTATGTCTCGCCTGCTGATTTGGGAACAAATCACGCAATTGCAAGGCAGATCGGGAAGATACACGCCCTCAAGGCCCAATGCTTGCTGAAATTGAAAGTCTGGGCGATGCTGTTGCCAGGACTGGAGAATCTGCTGCATGGACGATTTCTTTGTCGCGCTGGGCCTTGCGGCGCTGCTTCTTATGGTTCTCTCGCCGATTGCGTTTTTTCAGATGTTCGGCGCGAAGCGGCGGCTGAGAGAGGTCGAAGAGGTCGTCCAGCGGCTGAATCTGCGCCTCGTCGCCCTGGAAAGGGCGCCCGCTGCCGTTTCTCCACAGCCCGCTGCGCAAACGCCGCCTGAAACTGTGGAAAAGCCGGCGGAAACGCCGCCCGCGGCGGCAGAGCCCCAGCCTGCGGCAGTTCCTTTGGCGGATGCTCGGCCGGACGCCGTGTCAGGACTCTCGCCTAGCCCCTCATCCAGCCCTTTGCCCGGCGCAGTGCCCGAAGCCGCGCCTGCCGGAGTGCCCGAATCAATCGCTGCCGGGGCTCCGCCGTCTCCGCCAAAGCGCCGGCGCAGCCTGGAAGAATCATTTGGCACGCGCTGGACGGTCTGGGTCGGTGGCTTGGCCCTGGCGCTCGGCGCGCTGCTGCTGGTGCGCTATTCGATCGAGGCCGGCTATTTCGGCCCGGCTGCCCGGGTTATTTTAGGTCTTCTACTGGCCGCCGCGCTGGTGGCGGGCGGAGAATATCTGCGGCGAAAGGAGACGGCCGACAAACCGGCGGAGGCCAGCGGCGTGTTCGCGGTCGCCAGCATCCCCGCCATGCTGACCGCCGCCGGCACCGTCGCCGCCTTCGGCGCGATCTATGCCGCCCATGCCGTCTATGGTTTCATCGGCGCGGGCCCAGCCTTCATCGCGCTCGGTGCGACGGGCATCGCCTGTATGTTTGCTTCGGCCCTGCACGGGCCGGCTCTGGCGGGCGTCGGGCTTGTCGCCTCCTTTCTCACGCCGATGCTGGTCGACAGTGACCACCCCAGTCCCTGGCCGGTGGTGCTCTACCTCGCCGTCCTGACGGCTGCGGCCTATGGGCTTGCACGCCTGCGCATCTGGCTGTGGCTGGCGATTGCCACCGCCGCCGGCGCCGCGCTGTGGAGCCTGCTGCTGCTTTACGGAATTCTCGGCGAGGATGCCGCGCATTTCTTCCCCGCGACGATGCTGCATCTCATCGTGCAGGCGGCGCTGGCCGGATATTTTCTCGGCATCCAACCGCTGCGCGGCATGCCGGAAGAAGATGCCCTGCCGGAACCGTTCTCGACGCTCGGCCCGTCGATCTTCGGCATCCTGGCGATCTTCGCGTTGAATTCCGGCTTGTTCACCGGACAGTTCGGTACCGGCTGGGTTGCATTCGCCGCGGTGATGACCGGATTGCTCGCAATCATCGGATTTCTGATCGCTCCGGCAGCGGTCGTGCTGGGTGTCGCCGGCTTCCTGGTGGTGGCGGTGGCGCGCATGTGGCCAGGCGTCATCACCCCGGACGCACGCGCACAATTGCCCGATTTCGCATCCGACTATTTCCTCGGTCCGTTGGATCCGGGCCTTTTCACCGGCTTTCTGATCGTCGCTTCGCTGGCGATCTTTGGCCTCGGTGCGTGGCGGCTGCTACTCGCGCGGGCGCTGCCCAACGTCACGCAATTCATTTATGGCGGAGCCGCCGCGCTGACGCCGCTGGCGGTTCTCATTCTGGCCTGGCTGCGCGTGACGCAGGCGACGACCAGCTTTTCTTTCGCCGCCGCAGCGGCGGCGCTGGCGGTCGTCTTCGTTGCCGCGGCAGCGAAGTTCCGCAATCTCGATGGCGATGACGCGCCACCGTCGTTGAAGTTCGCCACCGGCGTCTTCGCGTCGGCAGCCATTGCCGCTCTGGCGCTCGGCTTTACCTTCGCGCTCGATGGCGGCGTGCTGACAGTCGCCCTGGCGCTGGCGGCGCTGGGCGCGGCCTATGTCGCCATCACCCTCGACATTCCGGCGCTGCGCTGGTGCGTGGCGGGCTTAGGCCTCGTCGTCGCCGCCCGCCTCGCCTGGGAGCCGAGAGTCATCGCCAATCCCGGCACCACGCCGATCTTCAACTGGCTGCTCTACGGCTATGGCGTGCCGGCGCTTGCCTTCGGCTATGCGGCGCGGATGATGCGCCGCAACGGCGGCGAAGACACGCCGGTGCGCATCGCCCAGTCGTTGACGATCCTGTTCTCGGCCTTTCTCGTGTTTTTCCAGATCAGGCATTTCATCAACAATGGTGACGCCTTCACGCCAACATCGACAACGATCGAACAAGGCCTCCTCGCGGTCGCGAGTTTTGCCTTCGCCATCGTACTGACGAAGCTCGACGCTTCGCGCAGCAACAGCGTATTTCGTTTTGCTTCGCTTGGCTTCGGACTGCTGTCCTTCGCCTATACGGTTATCGGCCTGTGCTTTGCCGGCAATCCGTATTTTTCCTACCGGGGGGTCGAGGGCGGGCCGATCATCAACGCGCTTCTCATCGCCTATCTTCTGCCGGCCGTGCTCGCATTCATTCTGTCGATCGTCGCCAATGGCGTGCGGCCGGCGTGGTATGTGACGATCGCACGCGTGCTGACCATCCTGCTTGTCTTCCTCTATCTGACCCTGGAGACACGCCGTCTGTTCCAGGGACCGCGCATTGGTCTGTTGCGAGATACCAGCGGGGCGGAGTTCTATTCTTATTCAGCCGTCTGGCTGGCGTTCGGCGTCGCCCTGCTGGCCTGGGGGCTGTGGCGGCATTCGCGCGAGGCGCGCCTTGCCTCGGCGATCTTCGTCGCCGTCAGCGTCCTGAAAGTGTTCCTCTTCGATCTTTCCGGGCTCGAAGGCATTCTGCGGGCGCTGAGTTTCATTGGCCTGGGCGCGGTCCTCATCGGCATCGGGCTGGTCTATCAGAAGCTTGTATTCGCGCGCCCCGCCCCCGCGCCATAGCGTTTTCCGGTCCACTTGGATCGGAAAGACGCGTCTGGTTTTTTGAAAGAGAGCATTTTCTTCACGCGAACCGGCGTCCACTTCGCTCGAAAATGCTCTCGCCTGAGGAAAACCCGCCGGCCGACAAGCCAGCCTGAGGGCGGATGTGCTAAGCTGAGACAGGTTGAATTTTTGAGAGGCGTATATCTTGGCCAGCACACCCGATCTTGCAAAACTGCCCTTCGAGGAAGCCCTGAAGGAATTGGAGACCATCGTCACCCAGCTTGAGGGCGGACAGGTGGCGCTCGACAAATCGATCGAACTCTACGAGCGCGGCGAAAAGCTGAAGGTCCATTGCGAGACCCTGCTGAAAAGCGCGGAAGCCCGCATCGAAAAGATTTCGCTTGCCGCCGACGGCAAGCCGAAAGGCACCGAACCACTGGATGAATGACAGCGAGCGGTTCGAACGCGCTGTAACCTATTTGCCGATTTGAACAAAATGCCCCGACGTGCGTTGTAAAGATCTGGACCGGAGGTTCCGGCCAGATACAGGACTCGATGGCGCGTATGTCTGGGAACGATACTTCTGCGGGGCTAACGAGGCGGCCGCCCAATCTGCTCTTCAGATTTATACGTCTGGCACTTCGCTTCTGGTCGGGGAAGACAAAGCGCATCGGCAGCATTCTCGCCGCCGGCTTTCTCGGCGCGCTGATCGCCAATGTATTGATGGCCGTCGCCGTCAACCGCTGGAGCAAGTACTTCTTCGACGCCGTCCAGGACAAGAATATCGCGGCGATCCAATGGAGCATCGCGCTCGTCATCGGCCTGGCGGTTGCGAGCGCTTTCGCGTCGATCGGCCTGACGCAGGCGCGCATGCGCCTGCAATTGCGCTGGCGGGAATGGGTGACCGACACCCTCATCAGCAAATGGCTCGGTGAGCGGCGCTTCTATCAACTCAATATTCTCAAGTCGGTCGATAACCCGGAAGCGCGCATCGCGGAAGATGGCCGCCTGTCCATCGAACTGCTGGTCGATCTTGCCGGCGGCATCCTCAATACGTTCATGGTGTCGCTGGCGTTCATCGTCGTGCTCTGGCAGGTAGGCGGCTCCTACACCGTCGCCGGTTTCACGATCCCTGGCTATCTGGTGTTTGCCGTCGTCATCTACACCGGGCTGACCTCTTTCATCATGTATCGCCTGGGCCGGCCGCTGGTCGAGCGGGTGGAAGCCAAGGCTGCGGGCGAAGGCGACTTTCGCTATGCGCTGACGCGAACGCGCGAGAACGCCGAAACGATCGCGCTGATCGGCGGCGAAGAGGACGAGCATTTGATGCTGAAGACCTCTTTCAGCGAACTCGCGATGCGATGGATCGCCGTCATCGGCCAGCAGACGAAGATGATCTTTCTGTCGAACGGCAACAATGTGCTTGCCCCTGCCGTGCCGCTCCTGCTCGGCGCGCCAAAGTATCTTGCCGGCGAGATGACCTTGGGCGATCTCATGCAGGCGACGGCGGCGTTTTCGCAGGTGCAGACCGCGTTGAACTGGCTCGCCGACAATGCGCTCAATCTGGCGAACTGGTCAGCCTCCGCCCGTCGCGTGGCGGCGCTCGACAAAGCCTATGATGACCTCGACCGCATGACCGACAAACGGCTGGGCAAAGCCATCGTGATCGACGAGAGCGACGACGGAGCCATCCATCTGATCTCCGTATCGGTCTCGGACACCGAAGGCACGATCATGCTCAGCGATGCCGATGCGCTGATCCAGAAGGGGGAGAAAGTACTCGTCAAAGGCGAATCCGGTAGCGGCAAGAGCACGCTGATCCGCGCCGTCGCGGGATTGTGGCCGTGGGGGAGCGGGCGCATATTGCTGCCGCAGGGCGCCAGCTTTTCCTTCATGCCGCAACGCCCCTACATTCCGCTGGGGACATTGCGGGGCGCCTTGGCATATCCCGATGATGGCCACGTCATCGAAGACAAGGCCATTGCCGAGGTCCTCGAGGAGTGCGGGCTTGAACATCTGCTGCCAAAAATCGACGAGGAGGACAATTGGTCGTCGATCCTCTCGGGCGGCGAGCAGCAGCGGCTGGCCTTTGCGCGCATCTTCCTCAAACATCCAGACATCGTGATCATGGACGAGGCGACGTCCGCGCTGGATGAATTGAGCCAGAAGCGCATGATGGAATTGATGGGCCAGTGGCTTCCCGACGCCATGGTCATCCACGTCGCCCACCGTCCCGGCCTCGACAAATATCCTACCAGGGAAATCCTCCTGGTGCGGGAGAAGGGCGAGCCAGCAACCGTGCAGGACAGCCAGCCGACAAAGGTCAGGATTGCGGAGCAATTATTGCAGCGGCTGATGTTGGGCCGCAAAGGTAAGTCCAAGGAAGAAGTCGTCGCAGAAATCGTCGACGCGGTCGTGCCTGCTGCCGAAACAAGCGATGGCGTCAAAATAGAGACGAAGATCGATCTAGACACAATCAAGGACGCAGAGCGAAAAGATGCTGCGAAGCCAGAGTCCAAACCGGACGTGGCCAACGA
>JAQGJO010000232.1 GCA_028290595.1 Hyphomicrobiales bacterium
TCAACGTCAACGCCAGGTTCACCGCCAATTCCGTCAGCGTGCTGCTGGAAGGCGCCTTGGCCGGCAATGGCATCGGCCTGATCTGGGAGCCGCTTTGCCGGTCTGCCATCGAAAGCGGCAGGCTGATCCCCGTGCTCGAGGAGTACCCGGCGCTCGATTCCTGGATTGCCGCGCAGATCCCGCGCAACCGCGTGCATGTCTCGCGCGTACGCGCCCTGGTCGATGTGGCGCGCGAGGCGCTGACGGCGCTCGGCGACGCGCCCGAGGTTCGTGCGCCTTTGACGTAGAACCATGGCGAAACGCGCGACAACTATTCGTGTGCTCTGATCCAAGATCAAACGCGCGCTTTTGCCGTTGAATTGGCGCACCCGTCCATCGCTCCCATGGGACGAGTAAGCGAGCGCCAGATGTCTGAACCGCAATTGCAAATCGTCGATACGCTGATCGTCAACACCATCCTCGTGACGATGGACGCCACCCGCCGCATCATCAAGGATGGCGCGCTGGCGATCACCGCCGATCGCATCACGGCCATCGGCAAGACCGCCGATCTCAAGGCGCTTTATACGGCCAGGGAGACGATCGACGGCAGCCGTTTCGTGGTGACGCCCGGCCTGGTGAATTGCCATATCCACATCACCGGCGAACCGCTGACCCGCGGCTATGCGCCCGACGATGTCGCCTTCGACGAGCATGTCTTCAACTGGCTGGTGCCGGTGCATCATCATTTCACCCCCGCCGACGAGCGCATGTCGGGCCAGCTTGCGGCGCTGGAAATGCTGCGCTCGGGCACCACCAGTTTCATCGAAGCCGGCAGCATCAGCGCGCTCGACGAGGTTGCCGACGGCCTCACCGAGATTGGCATTCGCGGCCGCATCGGCCTGAGAGTCTGGGATCAGGCGACGACCGCCGTTCACAGCGTGCAGGCCACCGACGTCGCCATCCGCAGACTATCCGATGAACTCGTCCGCTATCCCTGCGACAAGGGACAGCGCATCGCCGCCTGGCCGACCCTGATCGGCCACGCGCTATGCAGCGACGAATTGTTTCGCACCGCCCGGCGCCTGTCGCTCGACCATGGCGCCGGCGTCACCTTCCACATGAGCCCGGCCGAGAACGACGGCGAATGGTACATGAACAAGTTCGGCTGCCGCCCGGTCGAGCATCTCGCCGATATCGATGTGCTCGGCGACAATCTCGTCATCACACATCTCGTCCATGTCAGCGACCGCGAGATCGCGCTGCTGGCCGAAACCGGCACCAATGTCGCGCATTGCCCGACGACGGCTCTCAAGGTCGGTTACGGCATCACCCAGGTCGGCAAGTTTCCCGAAATGGCGGCGCAGGGCATCAATGTCACCATCGGCACCGATGGCAACAACGGCAGCAATTATTCCGACCTGATGCGCGCCACCTATCTGGTCGCCGGCCTGTTCAAGGATGCGCGCCGCGATCCGACGATATTTCCCGCCGAACAGGCCTTCGCCATGGCGACATTGGGCGGCGCCCGCGCCATCGGCCTGGAAAAGGAGATCGGTTCGCTGGAACCCGGTAAAAAGGCCGATTTCGTTTTTCACGACACCAATCGCCCCGAATGGCGGCCGCTGCTCAATGTGGCCAATCAACTGGTCTGGGCGGCCGATGGGCGCGGCGTGCACAGCGTCTGGGTCGATGGTGCGCGCGTCGTCGACAATTATCGCAGCACGAAAATCGACGAGGAGAAGTTTTACGCCGAAGTTCAAATCGCCGGCGAAGCCATCGTCCGCCGCTCCGGTCTGCCCAACCGGGCGAAGTGGCCGACCGTCTGATCTGTTCGCTTTGAGGAGAATGTCATGCGTCTTGCCGATCAGGACTATGTGTTTGGCATTTTCATGCCGATGGCCAAGGGCGGCTGGATCATCTCCGACACCACGCCGCCCATCGACGCCTCCTTCGCCCTCAACAAGCAGGTGGCGATGCTCGCCGATCAACTGGGCTTCGACTTTCTTCTGTCGATGATGAAATGGCGCGGCTATGGCGGCAAAACCGGCCACTGGGACAATTCGCTGGAATCCCTGATGCTGATGTCGGCCCTGTCGCAGGTGACCGAGCGAGTAAAGATTTGGGCGACTGCGCATACCCTGCTGCACAACCCGGCCGTCATCGCCAAAATGGTCGCCACGCTTGATCAGGCGAGCAACGGACGCGCCGGGCTCAACATCGTTTCGGGCGCCTATCGCGGTGAATTCGAGCAGATGGGCGCGTGGACGCCGGAGCTCGATCACAACGCCCGCTATGATCGCGCCGAGGAATGGGTGCAGGTCCTGACACGCCTGTGGCAGGAGGAGCGCGTCGATTTCGATGGCGCTTATTACAAAATGGTCGACTGTATCGCCAATCCCAAGCCCGTCTCGCAGCCGCGTCCCGATCTGATCTGCGCCGGCACGTCCGAAGTCGGCCTGCGCTACACCGCGAAATACACCGATGCCGGCTTCGTGCATGGCGCGACGGAAGAAGAAATCGGCGCCAACAGCCGCCGGGCCAAAGAGATCGGCGCCGAATACGGCAAGGACCTCAAAATGTTCGCCATGTACACGATCGTCCCCGGCGTGACCGACGCCGAGGCGGAAGCGCGCGTCATGCGCTACCGGGCGGG
>JAQGJO010000260.1 GCA_028290595.1 Hyphomicrobiales bacterium
TTGAGCTGCATGTTGCCGAAGAACATGTAAGCGATGAGATAGTTGATGCCGGTGAAGGCAACCTGCTCTTTGAGCTTCGCCAGCACGGTTTGCGGTGACCCTGCAATGACCATGCCGAGATCGTCCCAGCTCTCGAATGTTTCGCCGCGATGGACATTGAGCCTGGTGGTCAGATCGCCGGCCTTCACGCCATGGTGCTTGCGGATCCAGTTGAGCGAAGCGGTGTGATGTTCGAGCGCCGGTTTGGCGATGCGTCGGGCTTCCTCGTCGGTATCGGCCAGCACGATGTGGCGCATCAGGCCGATGACGGTTCCGCCGGAGAAGCCTGATTTTGGTTGCGCGGGCCCCCCACGCAATGCGAGCGCTGCCTTGAAGGCGTCGATGTTGATCATGGCGCGATCGGCCGGACCGTTGGTGGTGAAGTGCATGCCATGCTCACCGGCCCAGGTCGACCCTTCCTCGTTGGAAGAGCCGTACCAGAACGGCGGCGTCGGCTGCTGCAGCGGGCGCAGCGGCGTCGGCACGTCTTTGTAGCTGTAGCGTTCGCTCTCATACGAAAACGAGTCGCCCGACAGCGCCGCTTTCAGGCATTCGAACGCATCCTTGAAAATCTCGCGCGAATCTTCGTGCTTGATCTTGTGAAAGGCGAGCTCGAACGGCGACACGCCGCGGCCGACGCCGACTTCGAGACGCCCCTTGCTCAGATGATCGAGAATGCAGATTTCCTCCGCCAGCCGCAGCGGCGAATACAGCGGCAGCAGATAGACCAGCGGGCCAAGGCGAATGCGCTTGGTGGCGCGCGCCACCGCCGCCAGCCAGAGGCCCGGCACCGGCACGGTGTTGAGCGGCGATGCATGATGCTCGGCGATGTGCAGGCAATAGAACCCGGCGTCATCTGCTTCCTGCACGAAGTCCAGCCGCTCGTCGAACTGCCTCGCCAATGCGCGGTCAGTGGAACGTTCGAGGTGATCGAATAGGCCGACTTTCATGTTTCCTCCGGATCCGCTTTTAGTGGCGACTTCCCGCCCTTCCTAACCGATCGAGGCGATGCTGCAAACCGCGGCTGGCAGAGCATAATAATTGGACGCGTCTTTCCGACCCAAAAGGATCGGAAAACGCTACGTCTGTATTTCGGCGCCCGCCCCTGCTAGCTTGCCTGCGACGAAGATCGCCTGTTGCCAAGCTACGAAGGGGACACATGAAATACGGTTCAGGAAGCGCCGCTGTCGATCATTATGTGAACAATGAATATGACAGCGTCTACGGCATGTCGTCGCAATTCGCCGCGATCATCGCCGCCCATGTCATGAACCGCCAGACGAAGTTAGGCATCCGTGGGCACATTGCCGAAATCGGCACGTTCGAGGGCCGCTTCTTCATCGCCATGGCGCTGGCCATGCAGGCGGGCGAACGGGCGGTCGGCATCGACACATTCGAATGGCCGAGCCCGAAGGTCCGCGACAAGCTGCACAGCCATATTGAGCGGCTCGGCGTGCACCCGGCCGACGTGACCGTTTTGACGGCCAACAGCGCCGATCTCGCACCCAGGGACATCTCAGACGCGGTCGGCGGCCAGGTGCGGTTTTTCCACGTCGACGGCGACCATACGCCGAAGGCGCTGACCCACGACCTTAACCTTGCCTATGCGGTCATGCATCCCGAGGGGGTGATCTGCCTCGACGACATGCTGCATCCGGGCTTTCCGTTGCTCACCGTCGCGGTTTACGAATGGCTGAAAACACATCCGGACATGCGGGTTTTTTGCGTCATCGACCGGGAAGACATCGTCGCCGCGCCGAAATTCATGCTGTGCCGGCACGCCGCCCACGAACTCTACGAGAAAGACCTGCTGGAGAGCTTTCCCGATTGGCATTTCGAGGCCGCCTCGCAGTGGGAGCAATGGGTGGCGATCGTGCTGACGCCGCATCCGCGCTTCGCTGTTGTCGAATGAGCAGAATGCCAGATTGGAATTAGAGGATTGTTTGGCTAGCGGCCGGCAATGCGCTAAGCTTCAAGCCATTAAACGAACCATCGGGTGGGATATGCACGAGGCGACACAACTCAAGTCTCAGGATGATCTGGCGATCGCAGCCGGCAAGGTTGCCGCCAGCAAAGTCACCGCCGGCATGACATCGGACGAGAAGGACGAACTGCTCGAAACGACGATGATGAGCATGCTCGACCGCAGCGCCCAGACGCCGTGGTTCGCCGACATCCCGACCTTTGCCTCAGGCGGACCGCCGATCTCCAAGGGCAAGTTCCTGATGCATTCCGAGCCGCGCCTGCCGCAGATGCCGGCGAAGCCGACTTTGATGGATTATATGAAGCGGCGCGTGCTGCTCAACAAGCGCGGCGGCAGCCATCTGCTGCAAAGCGCCAAGCTGGCGCAGAAGAACGGCCTGCCGGAAAAGCTGGTGCTCGCCTGCCTGCTGCACGACCTCGCCGTGCTCTGCCATGTGCGCACCGACCATGGCTATTACTGCGCGCAGATGATCGAGCCCTATGTGGACGAGGAAACCGCCTGGGCGATCCGCTACCATCAGGCGCTGCGCTTCTTCCCCGACCCCAGCGTCGGCTATGAATATCCGGAACTCTATACGCGCGTGTTCGGCGAGGAATATCAGGCGCCGGCCTATATCCACCAAGCCTACGACCACGCGCGCAACCACAAATGGTACATGTCGGCGCGGCTGGTGACGCTCAACGATCTCTATTCGTTCGATCCCAATGCCGTCGTCGATGTCGACGACTTTGCCGACATCATGGGCCGCCATTTCCGGCAGCCGGTGGAAGGCCTGGGATTCGATAACAGTCCGTCGGCACATATGTGGCGCAGCCTGATCTGGCCGAACAACTTTCTCTGAGGAAGGCGCTGGTCGAATCATTTCTGTTCCTGTATTGTTCTCATCATAGAGAGCAATGGAGAACGCAATGACCCGCCCAGAACCCGTTTGCGCCGTTGAGCAGCGTTTCGCGCAGCGGCTTTCGCCAGCCCGCAGTTTTCAGGACGCATCGGCGTCCATCGAGGCC
>JAQGJO010000003.1 GCA_028290595.1 Hyphomicrobiales bacterium
ATCGATAGTCAGGCAGGTACCGGCATCCTGCCCCGCCTTGCACAGCAAAACGCCGGGATCAAAGCTGCATTGGCGCGGGTCAGTAATCAGCCTATCCCGAAGTCCATCGACTGCATCGCAGGAATCGATCGCCGCCTTGTGGATCAGCGGCAGCTTCTCCACTGGAATTGTCGTCTCCGGCCGGACAAATGTCGCCTGCGCGGTCCAGACGTACTGTGCCCGGTTATGTGTCTGCGAAAGATTGGGGTCACCGACAAGGATGCCGTTGTAATCTGCAGGATAGCGTTGTGCCTCGGTCATTCCCTGCTTGCCACCCGTAGAGCAACCATTGAAATATGAATATTGCGGCGGCTTTCCATAGAACACGGCAATCACCGCCTTCGACTTGTCGGTCATTTCGTGGACACCACGATAGCCGTAATCAGCGAGCTGCTGCTTGTCGTGCATCCATGACGGCTTATCGTTGACGTTGTGGCCGGTGTCAGTTCCTGCCGCCGCGTAGCCGCGCACAAGCTGCGGCCCCATATCCATGTATGGAATATCTCCGGCAAAGCCATGATTGCCTACGCCCTGGAACTTGCCGTTCCATCCTTCTACCGGCATCCAGACTTCAAAAGTGATTTTTGGCCTCACCACACCCACAACGCGGCAAAATGCCGGCAGTTGTGGCGCGGCCCGATTGGGCGGAAAAGTCGGCTTCAACTCACCGAACTTGAATGGTCCTGCAGGAACGACCTCGGCCTTCGTGATTTTCGTGTTTGGAAGCTTGAGCGACAAGAGGCTTTCACAAGTGGCCGCATTGCCACGGCTGACACCAGCCAATGTGGCAAGCGTTGTGACCGCTAATGCCCAAGAAAGGCTGCGCGCTTCCATCGACGACCTCCCACCCGGCACCGGCTTCTATTTAACGGCGACCGTGCTCAGTGGATTTTGCCGAGTAACGATACGAAGTAAAGCCGGTAAGCACGCTGCCTAGCAGACCGCCATGACCTGCATGGCATCCCATGAGCTACGCCGATAGCACCGCGTCCTCGCGCACGACGTGATCGCGCAGTTGCGGCAGGACTTCCCGCCCAAACCGCGTAAGACTATCCACCGTATCAGCATGGCCAAGATCACCGCCCTGGAACATCAGGAGTAAATTGCCGATACCGCCCATAGCATCCGTGAACTTCGCAATCTGCTTTTTGACCTGGTCCGGCGTGCCCGCGAACAATAATCCCGCTTCGATCAATTCTTCGCACGAAGCCGTTGCAGCATAGACCGTGCGGCCGCCCGACAAGTTGAGACCCAGGCGCGGCTTGCCGAAATTCGCAAGCGCTCGCGCATTATCTGCGACTGACATATATCCTGGTGGATTGCGGAACGCTTCGGCAGAAGAGCCGATAGTGCGCAAATAACCCGCGACCTTATAGGCGCGGCGCAGCGCCTCTTCCTCCGTATCGGCGACCGCACATAGCGCCAGATACGCCAGACGATCAGACGAAGCCGGGCGCGACCACGTCTTTTGATAAACGTCGCGATAGACATCGAAGACAGCGCGTGTGGCATAGCCGCCAAGAAACGTCGCCAAGACGTGGCCCCGTTCGGCAACAGCCCGCGCGCTCGATGGACTAGACCCGGTAATCCAGACCGGGGGATGAGGTTGCTGATAGGGGCGCGGCCACACATTAACGACGCGATGATGGATGTTATCGGTTTCCCAACTGAAGGGGCCGTCGCGCGTCGTCATCGCCTTGAGAATAAAGTCGTGCGCTTCCCATAGCCGATCCATCATGTCGATTGGGCTGTTGTTGGCGATCGCGACCTCGTAGGGCACGCCCTTGACGAATCCCATTTCAAGACGTCCGCGCGAAATCACGTCGATCATCGACAATTCTTCCGCAATGCGCAGCGGATCGTTGCGGTTCGCCAAAGGGACACCCAGCGCCAACAGACGCGCATGCTTGGTAATGCGCGCGAGGATGGCAAGCGAAATCATACAAGAAGAAGACATGCAGGTCGGCGTGCTATGATGCTCGTTGACCATGATGTTGAGGCCCAGCTCATCGGCTAGGATCCATTCGTCCTGATAGCGCGCGAACAAATCGGCTGCGATTTGCGGATCGCAAAGTTCGTTAGGCGTGGTCACGCGAAGCGAGGGCTGGTCCGGCGTCCAGGCATCGGGATAGGGCTGCTCGGTAAAATGAAAAACTCTCACCGTACAAGCTCCTTCTGCCGCGTACCCGCAGCACCTCGCGGCAATGATCCGATAAACCGTTCGATGCGCGCAGCCAGTTGATCAGGCTGTTCGACATGCGGGAAATGGCCCGCTTCAGCAATGGTTTCAAACGTCGCCTGAGGTAACGCCTTGGCGAGGCGTTGGCCGTAAGCCGGGGGCACAAGGCCGTCGCTCTCGCCCCACACCACGAGTGTCGGCACATCGACGCGGTGCAGCCGCGTCCCAAGTTTTGGACTATGCATATAAGGCGACCATGTATAACGAAGCTCGGCCTCACGATTGCGTGCAATCAATTCGAGTTCAGCCGGCGGCCTGCTGGGATAGTCGATCTCCCCGCGGGTGGAATTGTGATAAACGCGCTCGTTGATTTCCGTGCGCGACAGCGCATGGATGTCGGCGAAATCTTGGATGCCCCGCGTCTCGAAACGAACGCCGACAGAGTCTGCAAGCACCAACCCAGCGATATGATGGGTCGATTTCACGGCCATTTCGAGCGCGATCCAGCCTCCTAAAGACACACCGACAATAATTGCCGGCTCGTCCAGGCTCTCAAGAAAATCAAGATAGAGGTAGGCAAGATCATCGACCGACCCGACACTCGGCGAATTTTCAGAGCCGTGGAATCCCGGATGTGCCGGGGCGATGACATGACCGAGAAGCCGAATCCGCTCGAGAAAAGGCGAAGCGTCACGCAATCCAACACCGGGATGAAGAAAGACAATCGGACGCCCCGCTCCACCCTCTGTGATTTCCAGGCGCACACCGGCCGCATTGACGGCACGCGAGGCAGTAACAAGATTGCTGGACGGCATGAATGGCTCGCTCAAGTTCGTATCGGTGAAAATTTAAGCGCGCCTATTGCGGCTGCATATTTCCGAGTTTGGCGATCAACCGCCATCGTTCGATATCATCAACCAATTTCTTGTGCGCTTCAGCAGGCGTACCGACCAGCGGAACCGATGCAAGGTTGGCGAAGAACGCCTTGGCCGCATCAGTCTTTGAAATTTCACTCACCGCTGCATTGACCTTTCCGATGATATCCGGCGGCGTGCCAGCCGCCGCCAACACCATGAACCAGCCGGTGATCTCGTAGTTCGTAAGGCCGGACTCCTGCATGGTTGGTACATTTTCAAGACGTGGCAGCCGCCGTGTCGTCGTCTGACCGAGCCCGCGTAGCTTGCCCTCCGCAATCGGTGTTGCCCCAAAAACGCTATCGACGAGTACGAAATCGAGCAGCCCGGATTCAAGATCCCGCAATGCGTCCGCAGTCTGTTTGTAGCCGACGTTGGTCGCGGTTACGTTCGCTCCATTGAGATAGAGCAACGCCGATCCGATACCCATCGAATTGGCGGTTCCATAGGAACGATCCGGGTGAGTTTTCAAATAATCGGTAAGATCTTTCAGCGTCTTGAACGGCGAGTCGGCCTTGACCACAACAACGAAACCAAGTTCGTTGAGCGGTGCGACCATCGCGAAATCCTTGAGCGAGTCGACCGGCATGTTCTTGTAGAGAAATTGGCCGCCGGCAATCGCCGCGCTCGGTCCAAACAGAAACGAATAACCGTCCGGCTTTGAGCGCGCGACCGTTTCTGCCACGATCATCCCGTTGGCGCCCGGTTTGTTCTGGACCAACACCGGCTGCTTGAGGATTGCACTCATCTTGTCGGCATAAAAGCGCGTCAGGATGTCTGCCCCGCCACCCGGCGGGAAACCGATATAAACCTGGATAGGATGCGATGGAAAATCATCCGCCTGCACTGGAACAGAAACGATAGCCGCATAACAAGCCAGCAAAACGGAAGCGATTGTCTTGGCGTTGAGATTCATGACGTCCCTCGTTCTAATACCTGCCTTTAATGACGATCAGGCTTGTTGTTTCTGTACGTAACTGGCCTGCGCAGCGCCACCTGCAAGACCTGACCACGCGGCCGGACTTGCGGATGCCTTCGCGGCTTCACGTGGATCGATTGAAGCATCCCACGCATTGGCGCGAAAGCGTTGTCCTGTCGTGCCATCGCTTTCCGGCGACAATAACCAGACAATTGGCGCAGCCATCACGTCCGGAGAAATAAGCCGATCCGGCGCAGTATCGACAAATTCCGGCATCATGCGCGTCGCGGCTGGGCCGCCGGGCACCAGCACATTCACCGTCACGCCCGTTCCCTGCAAATCCTTCGCCATGATTGCCGACAGCGCTTCGTTGGCCGCCTTGGCGGGGCCATACGGCGACATACCCGGACGGATCATGGTTTCAAGGCTGGTGGTTACGTTGACGATACGACCCCACCCCCGCGCGATCATGCCCGGCGTTACCGCAACACAAAGGCGAAACACCGCGTCGGCGTTGACCGCAAAAATCAGTTTCCATGTCTCTTCGCTGACCGTCCAAAATTTGACCGGATCGGTCGCGAATTTGGCGCTGATAATTTCCTGGCCAATGCCAGCGCAATTCACGAGGCAGGCGACCGGGCCAAGTTGCCGTTCCGCGAATTTGACGATTGTTCCAGCACTGGCCGGCTCGGTCAGATCGGCAGCGATAGATGCAAGCCTGCCACCTGCATTCCTTGCATCGGCCTCGAGCGCCAATAATTCCTTTTGATCGCGATCAACAGCAACGACAGCATGCCCGGCTTTCAACAACCCCAGCACCATAGCCCGGCCAAGGCCACGTCCTGCTCCCGTCACGACCGTTGCTGTCTGCAGAGCCATTGCTTTCTTCCCGGATTGGCGCGAACGTATATCGTCACATTTGTTACGATATTACGGACGCCACCGGTTTGTGTCAATCTTGGTCAACGCCGGGATTCGTTTGAAAAATACGTAACGCGGACTGAGGCAAGCAATGGCAAGCTCGAAAACTTCAACCGCCAAGCGCAAGGCCGTCGCGAGTGCCGCGCCGCATTTAAGGTTCGATCTTCCAAATTTCGTTCCGTATCGGATTTCCATCCTCGCAACGCTGATGCGGCGGGCACTAAGTGAAATTTACCGCGACGACCCCGGCCTTACGGAGCCCGAATGGAAAGTGCTGACAACGCTGGCACACGACGGTCCTTTGCCATCGGGTGACATTGGCTTGCACATGACGCTAGACCGCATGGCGATCAGCCGCGCGCTTGCACAATTGATTAAATTGAAACTCGTGGATCGTGCGCCCTTCGAACGCGATCAGCGCATGTCGCAGGTAAATCTGACGATGTATGGCTCTCGCGTGTTCGACGGTCTTGCGCGCAAGGCGGCGGCTATTGAGGATTCCATCCTCAAAACTCTCGACGCTGCGGAGGTGTCCGAGTTTTTAAGGCTCATCAACAAGATCGAGATGAATTTCCGCGCCCACGGAAATCCGCGGCGCCCGACCTTAATCCATACTGCTACTGCGATTTCCAAAAGCGAGAGCGGAGAAGCAGTCAAACCACCGGACCGCAAGCAATCCAAAAAAAACAGAGCGCGCAGCAAGCCCTCAACTTGATTTTGATCCCCAAGGCTGGAATTTCAGCCTTGGGTTGATAGCTCCGGCCTTACGGCAGCGGATGCACCGGCGCGCCGGGACCGATCTTCTGGAGGTTGCCGTTGATGATTTGATCGCCTTCGGAAACACCCTTCAAGATCGTTACGAGGTTGCCCTCGGTGGGGCCCAACGAGACCAGCCGAAGATCGGCCTTATTGCCCTCTCCGACGACATAGACGTATTTGCCAAGCTGGTTTGAACCCAGCGCAGTTTGGGGTATCAGCAGCGCGTTGGGCTGTTCGCGAACAGCAAGCCGGATGCGGACGAACTGGCCGGGAAGCAATGAGAGATCGGCATTCTCAATGGTCGCACGTGCGACAATGGTGCCCGTCGCTCGATCAACCGCATTGTCCAGGAACGTCAACATGCCCTTGTGATGAGAATCTTTTTCACCGTGCAGGAAGACATCGGCGACGATGTTTCCGGCTGCACGAGCGGCTTGAATTTCGGTCAGGTCTGTCTCACTTGGATTGAAACTGACGTAGATCGGCGAAAGCTGGACCAGCGTGTTCAGCGGCGTGCCGCCGACGTTGACCAGCGTACCGATAGGCGCCTGATTGCGGCCAAGACGCCCGTCGAACGGCGCACGGATTTCTGTATAGGAGAGATTGATTTCCGCAGTGCGGACCGTGGCTTCATCCATCGCAATGGCAGCTTCCGCTTGCCGCAATGCGCTCGTGCGCTGATCGAAGGTGTCTTGAGCCAGGTAACCGCTCTTTGCTAGCGAAGAACCCCGATCGAGATTCGCCTTGGCATACTCCAGTGCAGCCGTATCGCGTTGGAGCTGTGCCTTCACCTGATCGAGCGCCGCCTGATAATCGCGCGGATCGATCGTGTAGATCAGGTCACCCTTCTTTACATCGGCGCCGTCGGCAACGTGCTGCTTCTGGATATATCCGGAAGCCTTGGCCTGTAGCGCGATATTGCGGATGGATTCCGTGCGCGCCGCATACTCCAGATAGATCGGTATCGTCTTCTTTGCGACTTTAATAACTGGAACAGGCATCGCCATCATTCCCGGCCCGCCCGCCGGGCCGCCAGCGGCGCACGCACCCGTGCTTCTATAAATAACAACCCCGCCTACGGCGACGACAATGACCGCGGCAGCAGCCAGACCGATTTTCCAGTTGCGTATCATATTCCGCTCCAATTTCATTCCGCCGGCCCGGTGGCCAGATCAGGCTCATGCTTCGAGGAGGGATTCGCATGCGAATTTCTCTCTCGTATCTGTTCGATGACGGCATAAAAGACCGGCACAAAGATCAGGGTCAGGATCGTAGCGGCGAGCATGCCGCCGAACACGGTCGTACCGATTGACTGACGGCTTGCCGCGCCCGCGCCCGTCGCGATCATCAACGGCACGACACCGAGAATGAATGCGAACGCGGTCATAAGAATTGGCCGAAGCCGCAGACGTGCAGCTTCCATCGCTGCTTCCACGATTTCGAGCCCCTCCTCGCGCCGACGCCGTGCGAATTCGATAATCAGAATCGCGTTCTTGGCGGCAAGGCCGATGAGCATGACAAAGCCGATTTGCGAATACACGTCGATCTGCATGCCGCGCAGCCAGAGCGCAAGCAACGCACCGAACAGCGCCAGCGGAACCGCAAGCAGGACCATGAACGGCATGGACCAGCTCTCATACTGCGCCGCGAGGATGAGATAGACGAACACAATCGCAAGCGCGAATACAATGGTCGCAATCGATCCGGCCTTCAATTCCTGGAATGTGATGCCGGTCCATTCATAGCCGAAATCACGCGGCAATGCGGCTGCAGCAGCCCGCTCC
>JAQGJO010000271.1 GCA_028290595.1 Hyphomicrobiales bacterium
GTGCGGCCTTCGAACAGACGTGCAGCGAGTTCGAACTGGGCGGCAGGATTTCCGCCCGTAGCAGCAGCGCGAAGATCGGCTCCCTTCGGCGCCGATGGCTGCCCGTTGGGTTCAGCCGGGATCGAACCGACCGGCGACGCATCTGTCTTCGCCGCGCCGAGTTTGGCGTCGGGCCTGGCAAGAGCCTCCTGCTGCGGCGGCAGTTTGAACGACGAGGTTTGGCTCGGCGCGACCGGATTGGGATCGCGGACGAAATTATTGCCAAGCGCGGCGACTTCATCCGCCGTAACCGGCGAGGCGTTGCCGAGCGAACGCCCGGTCTGGGCTTGCGTCTGAATCTTCTGCGTATCGCGCTGCACGGGTTGCAGCGCCCCGACCGTGGCGCGCTCGGGCGGCGGCGCTTCGTTCAACGAGCGCACCACCGTCAAGGCGCCAAGCGCCAGCACGATCCCGGCAAGGCTCAACAGGATCGGCCGCTTGCGCTGATTGATGAAGGCGCGCGCCCGGCCGATGGCGCCGAGGCTTTGGGCCTCGTCAACTGTTTCTGCCGCCGCGAGAGCCGCGGCTGCGGCCTTGGCGCGGGCGCGGGCTTCGGCCAGCGTGTTGTCGCCCGTAGCGCGTTGCGGCGCGTCGCCGCGCACGGAACGCGACTGTCCGACACCTTCCGAAATCGCGGCTTCGCGGGCGCGCCGCGCGGCGGCGATAAAGCTCTGCTGGGCCGATCCCGGCGCCTCATCGGTTTCGAGCGCCGCAGCCTGCGTGGCCCGTACGTTGTCACCACGGCTGGTGGCCTGCGAGCGGCGCGGCGGTGTCGAGCCACTGCCGGGTTCGAGCAGAATATTGTCTTCGAGGCTGACCGGCGGCGCTTCGGACGGCGGCACGCGCATCGGGCGCTGCGCCGGGTCGACGCGGCTGGCGCGCAAGACATCGTCGCCGGAAACCTGACGCGGCAGACCGCCGGCATTCGGCTCGTCGCCATAGGGAGACGCTGCGGCGGGCCGCGCGAAGGACGGCGCCGGTCCCGACGCCAGGGTCGATGGCTGATCGTCGAAGTCGTCGGCGAGGTTTTGGGCCTGTTCCAGCGGAGCCAGCGTCGCGCGCGGCAGCGACGGCTTCTGGTCGATGCCGTCCTCGATCATCGCCAGCCGATCGACGACCTTCTCAAGCGTTTCGTGCACCGCCGTCAGCGTTGCGCGCGTCTTGCGGTCGGTGGCGTCCTGGCCGTTGCGGAGATTGGCGATCTCCTGGGCGATCTGGGCGCGCAGTGCATTGTCCTGCGCGCCGACAGCGCCGATCTGCGACAGCGCTTCGCGCGCCGCTTTCTCGGCGGCGTTCACCGAGGCAGTGCGGTTCTCCTCGAGCATGCCGATGATGTCGGCGATCGAGCGATGCAGGTCAGGCAGCCGGCCGAGGCTTGCGTCGGACTGGTCGAGCCGCCGGGCAAGCCGTTCGATCTGCTCCTGCAAAGCGTCGAAAGCCGCCGGCGTTGCGCCCTGCTGGCCGGCCGTATCGACACGGCGCGCCAGTTCGCGCATCGAATCTTCGAGCTGGGACAGATCGTTGTTGACGACCGTCTGCGGCCGGTCGAGGCGCGCGGCGATGTCGCGCATCATGTCTTCAAGCGCGCGCGTTTCGATGGGCGCTGCCGGCTGCTCGTTATAGACGGCTTCGTCGATCTTGCGGCCGAGCGCCTCGACACGCTGTTCGAGCGTGTGCAGAAGCGCCGTCGGCAGGGTGCTCTCGATCGCGGCGCGGATGGCATCGACGCTTTCGGAGACGGCCTGCGAGCCCGATGGCGTCGAACCGCGCTGGGCGATCAGGTCCATGCGCTGGGCAAGGCCGGTCACCTGGCGTTCGATATTGTCGATCGGCATCGGCCGCGCCGCCGCGGCGACGAGCAGGTCACGGATTTCGCGGGTCTGATCGTTGAGCTTCGCCAGTGTCGCCGTATCGACGCTGGCGCTGCCGACGGTCGCGACATTCTGGGCGATGACACCGATCTCGCGCTTGATCGCCTCGATCGTGGCGCGCGGCGAGAATTCCGCCATGGCGCGCTGCAGATGCGAAACGAGCGTTTCGATCGGCTCCAATATGGTTTCGCGCACGCCGTCCTGGCGCGAACTTTCGACGCGCTGGATGAGTTCGCGCGTGGCGAGTTCGAGCGAGGCAAAGGCTTCGCGCGGCGCCAGCGCCGCGACGGCGGCGTTCATTTCGCCGATCTGCTTGCGCAGCAGTTCGATTTCCGACGGCGCCGTCTGGGCCACGCTGGCGCGCTGGCTCAGCTCGGTGCGGATGGTTTCGATGCTGGCGGCAAGATTGGCGATATCCTTCTGCAGCGAAGTCAGTTGCAGAGAGTCTTGCGCGGGCCTGATGTCGGCAGCCGGATGTTGCGGCGGGCTCGGCTCGGGAAAATAAGTGTCTTGAAGGCGGCTGCCTTGCGAACGGCGCGAGGCAAGCGTTGCGCCAGCCTGGTCTTCCAGATCGCGCTGGCGGCGGGTGATCTGCGACAGGGCGTCGGCAAGCGGCTGGCGTGACGGCGGACGCGCCGTCGAGAAGCGCGGGCCCGCCGGCTCGGCCACCGGCGATAGCGGCTGCTGGTTCAGCAGCGCGTTGAGCTTTTCCTCGATGCGCGCGATATCGAGCGCATTGGGCGACGCCTGGGGCGATGTGCGAGCAGGCGCCGGATCGTCACGGCTCTCAAGGCGTGCAACCAGCCGCGACAGTTTGCGGTCGATGGCGGCCATATGGTCTTCGCCTGGCGAAACGGCCGGTTGTGCCAGAGGCTCGCGCAATGCGGTCTTGTATTTTGCGCGGCGCTCATCGCGATGTTCTTCGCGTCGCTCCGCGACCTGTTCGGCGCGTTCGTTCAGATGCGCTTCTAGTTCGGCAAGGCGCTGGGAGAATTTGTCGAGCGTCGCATTGGTCTGCGCCTGGTGCCGGCGCGAGCCACGCTCGAGACCGCGCACCGCTTCATCGAGCAAGGCGTCGGCATCGCGCTGCGATCGCAGATCGGAGGCATCGTCATAAGGCGCGTCATAAGCGGGCGCGCGGCGTGGCGCGGCACGGCGCTGGCCGCGCGCATAATATTCATCCTGGGTGGGCTCGGGTTCGGGCGCGTAGCGGGCGTCCTCGTGGCGCATCCGCATTGCCGCGCGGCGCTCGCTGCGGCGGGCCACGCGCTGAGTCTGTTCTTCCAGCTCTTCCTGATCTTCCAGATCTTGATCGAACGAAGCCGGACCACGCTCCGCGCGCGGCGAACCCCGGTAATGATCGCGCGGAGCCATCCGCGCCAGCCGGCGGCTGACGGCTTCGACGCGCTGGCTGTCGTCGATGTCTTCAGGATCGATACCGAGTTCGTCGGCCTGATCGGCAATGACACTGTTAAGCCATTCCCCCAGGGACATTCCCGAGCGACGCGCCGCCTCCTTGGCGGCCTCGCGCGCATTGAAATCGACCCCTTTTATGCTCCAGGGAACCGCTTTGTTCATCAGGTCGCTCGCCGGGGCTATCCCGTCATGAAATCAAACGCATTGGCAAAGCGGACTCGTGAATCACCCACCCGGCCATGTAAGCCGACTTTCGGGCGGCTATGGTAAACAACCGGTTAAGAGTGATCGATTTTGATACAAAGAGTTAAGGAAGCGCCAATAGTTTGGCGAATGTTGAAGGCATGTTGTGCGCCAGCTTTGGGCAAATGCGCCTGAAAGCCGCGACGGAAGGCGGAATTCACTTCTTGTTGATCGTGAAAGGTTACCGAACCGGCCTTGACGGCGCCGGAGATGGTTTATATATGAACGATATGTAAGCCATGCGCATCGCGCTGTCGCATAGACGCCGCAAATCGCGCAGAATGCTCCGTCTGCGCAGCGCCTAAATTGCGAAACGAGGAACGACCATGCCCAGCTATCAGGCCCCCGTCGCCGATGCCCTGTTTCTCCTCAACGACGTGCTGCATTGGGACCGCTACAA